>JAGCML010000077.1 GCA_017646485.1 Kiritimatiellia bacterium | reverse complement strand
GCTGCTCACCAAAACAAATGAAGTCTATGCCCTCACCCCTGCGACACAGGCAACCCTTGTACGAGGCGCCCCCCATGATCTCACACAAGCCATCGCCTACAATCGTGATGTCTATCCTGCATGGGGACGTCTCACCGAACTGGTTCAAACAGGTCTTCCCGTAGAAAAGCCAGAGATTCACTTAGGTGATGATGCCACACGCACGCGCACCTTCGCCCTTTCAATGCACGGCAGAGCCATGGGCATTGGGAAGGCGGTGATTCCTGCACTCCAACTTCCCAAGGGGGCGAAAGTGCTTGATTTGGCTGGTGGCCCTGGCACCTATGCCCTACTCATGGCCCAAAGCGACCCCACGCTCACATGCGACACCTATGATCTCCCCGCCATCTCGGCTGTAGCACAAGAAATCACAACCCCCTGCGCCGCTCAAATCACCTGTCACGCAGGCGACTATCACGTAGATACCTACCCAGAAAACACCTATGACGTCGTCACGCTCTTCGGTTGCCTCCACCAAGAATCCCCCGAAGCAATCGTTGACATTCTCAAACGTGCCAAACGCGCACTTAAATCAGGTGGCACACTCTATGTGCTTGACTTAATGACAGGCCCAGACCACACCACGCCCCCCTTCTCTGCACTCTTCGCAGTCAATATGGCACTTACCACAACCAATGGTTGGGTCTTCTCCACCACCGAATTGCAAGCATGGATGACCGAAGCTGGACTGGTCGATTTCACCTGCGCCCCGATTCCGCCGCCCATGCCACACTTCTTGGCAAAGGCGACTCGCCCCTAATTCATCCTCTTTCACCTACATAAAAAAACGCGGCTTCACGCCGCGTTTTTTAGTCCTTCTAATGAGTGTACCAAGTCCTTTTACATCCGCCATGCTTCGCCACCACAGAGTTTGGTCATCCACGCGGGACGTGCGTCAGGATGAGCAAAGAGGCGTTCTTCGCCATAATGTTCTCGCAGCAAACGCAGCAAGGTACATGTGGTAATCCACGGACGATAGACGTGATGGTCGGTAATGTGTAGCCGGATGGCGCCCTGTTCTGCAGATTGTGTGAAATCAAATGCACACACGCCTGGTACCGCCGCACGATTAAAGGCCGCGGCAAAGGTGTCTCCCTGCATCCAAGGCGCACCCAACATGCGGAACGCCATTGCCGTTGCACGCCCCACATCGTATTGTGGAAGCGCCTCTACGAAAACCAACGCAGGATAGAGACGCGCCGTTTCCCATGTGCGAATCGCAGGGCTCGGGGGCAAAAACTCTGGCAACCCCGCAGGGCGCTCAAAGGTAAAACGTTCGTCATACCCCTGAATGGGCGCAGCGATAAAGTCGGCACCTCGCCACTGTGCCACCTCTGTGTGGGTACGTCCATGAATGAGTGGCAACGCACATGGCGCCACAAAGGAGAAATGTTCTGGTTCAGCAATCGGCCCATCTTCAATGGTGTGAAAGGGAATCGGGCGATCACACACCACGCACTGCACCTTATTTTCCGCACAGGCCTCTAAGGCAAGGAGGAGCGTTGCTAAATAGGTATAACACCGCACGCCCAAGTCTTGCAAGTCGATGACTAAGTAGTCAAGCCCTTGCAACATCTCGGCCGTCGGCTTACGATGTTCACCATAGAGCGAATAGACTGGAATGCCCCACAGGGGATGCGTCTGATGCGCGGTCTTTTCGCCAGCTGCAGCCGCCCCAAAGTAACCGTGTTCTGGGCCAAAGAGTGCCTTGAAATGACGCCCAAAGACGCGATACATCGCCTGCGCAGAGGTCTCTCCAGTTGAGAGTAACGCCGCTTGATGCGAAAGGAGTCCCACGCGCCAGGCGGGATTCGCTGTAGCAAGCCACGATTCAATGCCGAGCATCATCACCAAACTCTCCTACTTATACATTCGGCTTTCGGCCAACAATGATGAGCGTCGTAGGAATCGCTGAACACTCATACATTGCCTCTAACCAATCATCCGAAGCATACGCAGGCGTTGCGGAAGCTGGAGGCTCCTCAAGACGTTCCACCTGTAAGCCTGCAGCACGGAATGCATTAAACCATGCACTTACGGGATAAGCTCGTGAAATCACGGAATCCCCTTCACCGGAGGGTTGCTCACGCACATCATCCACGGGTTGGAAATAGTTGATTAAGAGACGTCCCCAGGTTTCTGTGCCATCCTCTTCATCAGCAGAGACCCATTCCCCATTGTACACAGGGTGCACGGTAGAAATCATCAGGGTACCGCCTGGCTTCAACCATTTGGCGATACGCTTCACCTGCTCAAAGGGTTGCGCCACAAATTCAAAGGCGTGCGAGCTCGTAATCAAATCAAATGTCGCTTCCCCTGGGTCAAAGGTTTCAATCGAAGCACATTGAAACTCAATCTCTAAACCTTCCGCTTCCGCATCTTTACGCGCATAGGAAAGTTGCCCTTCAGAGACATCTACAGCGATGCAACGCACTCCTTGACGGGCTAACCAACGGCTCTTCTGGCCCTCGCCACACCCTAATTCAAGTGCCGTCATACCGGCTTTCAACGGAGGCAAAAGCGCGAGTTCGCGTTCGCCAGCCAAAAGGGGGCCATAATGGAAATCCGAATCATCAATTCGCGTAATCTCGCGATACATCTCTGAAATATCATTCCAGTAACGCGCTTGGGCACGTTCGTCCATCTGTTCTTTAGACACGTTCAATCTCCCCACGCTTAACGGCTCGCTTGTAGAAATCCCAGAGAATGATTGACTTTCCATCATCAATCGTACCATCCTCAATTGCAGCTTCAATCTCTTCCGCACTCAAAAAGACAGGATAGAGATTCTCATCTGTATCCAATTGCAATTCACCTGCGAGCGGCTTCAGACGCGCGTAGAAGTGATGATGCACTTCATCGCAATATCCTGGCGCCGGCAAAGATTTGCCGAGCGAAATGAGTTGGTCAACTTCGTAACCCGTCTCTTCACGCGTTTCACGGAGCGCAGAGGTTTCTGGTGGTTCGCCCACTTCCATGCACCCAGCTACGCACTCCAACAAGGCCTTTTCAACCGCCTTACGATACTGACGCACGAAGACGAAGGTGCCGTCGGGGCGTTGGGCCAAAATGCAAACAGCCCCACGATGACGCATGACCTCACGCGTAGAGGTGCGCCCTGTAGGCAATTCAATATCTAAAATGTCAACTGTGATAGCACGACCTTCAAAAATACGACGAGACGCAAGCGTCTTTTCTACCATCGACTCTTCCATAGCGATTACTCCATCCCTAAACGACGTTCCAAAACCGTTGAGCGGCAGCCCCCCAATTCAATGCTCCGAATGTAGTACTTGGAGGCAATCTCACGATTGGGATCAATTTCAGGCAAGCGCACTAAGACAACGGCCATGTTGTAATAGACATCTGGATCATTAGGGAAAGCCGTCATGGCGGGTTCCAAAATCTTCATTGCCTCTAAGGGAAGCCCCTTCACCATGTACGCACCAGCAGCAACAAAGGCGGCCTTTTTGCCGACTTCACCCTTACTTGAAATCATTGCTACCAACTCAAGTGCGTCCTCTTCCTGCCCTTGAATCAAGCGCAAGCGAGCCAACTGCACCAACAACTCGGGCTCATCGGTCCACCTTACGAGGGCCTCAGTCACATGACGTTCAAAGGCTTCCACCTGCTTCAAACGCCACAATTCATCACACATCTTAACTTCTTTTTCTAACGCCTTTGCCTCGGCTTCTGCCTTTGCTTTTGCCTCAGCATTTCGTGCAGCGGCGGCCTTCGCTTCGGCTTCACGTGCCTTCGCCGCGGCTTCTGCCTCAGCCTGCTTTGCTCTCAACTGTTCTGCAGCCATGCGTTGCGCCTCAGCTTCCGCCTTCGCCTTTTCCTCAGCAGCCTTTTTACGAGCAGCCTCCGCCTCATCGGCAATTGCTTTTCGTAAGACAGTCACAGGCTTTTCGGCTGCAATAAACTCAGCCTCTTCACGTTTGAGGGTCGCAGCCGCCTCATCCACGCGTGCCTTTACCTCGGCCTGATTCTGTTTAGCCTGCGCCAATTCGTTTTTCTTCTCTTGCAATTCACGCTTGGCGGCTTCCAATGTCGCCTCCAAAGCCTCAATCACAGCAGGACTCTTTTTCGCCTGTTTCGCTTGTGCTACACCCTGACCTGCCATGAAAAATTTTGTATCTGCCTCTGTGTGTGCCTTCGCCGCATTGGTAAAAGCAGCAGAAACCAAATCCAAATCCTTTTGCGCTGTAGCCAAGGCCGTCCGGCAATGCTCTACATCTGCTCGCGCCTTCATCGCCTTTGCCTCTTCAACGGCGAGCTGCTCTTGCAAGGTCGGCGGGCGAGGCAGATTATTGGGATTTTCTGCTTGCTCAGCTGCGGCGGCGAGTTCTGCACGTTCTTGTGCAAGGCGTGCAGCCAAACCAGAAGTGTCTGTCACAGCCTGACGCACATCCTGCACCTCAGATTGACGCAACGCCAATGCATCCAACATTGACACACAGTGAAACTTCTTTAAACGCAACGTCGCAAAGGAACTGCCAGAAGTATCCTCCTTCAGTTCAATTTCCTCAATCATGGTCTGCGCCTTACGGAAAAGACGAATACCCTCTTCGATATCATCGTTCTCAACCGCCTCCTGGGCCTGAGCAATCACCTTATTCGGTTCACGCAGAAGATCGGCTACATGCTTGGCGAGACGAACCTCTTTCTCCTCCTCGCTCTCACCAAAAATCCCAGCATGCAACACTGGTACGCAACACAAACTCATCATCAGAACGGCGCCAATTAAACGTTTCATATCCGCTATCCTTTTCAAGTTCAAATTCATTCCGTTATCACACGAGGTGCCACATTTCCTTTAAGCGGCTCCACATGCACTGTAATAATCGCATCTATCCCAAAGGCTGTGCGCAATTGATGTTCGACCTGGCACGCCAATTCATGGCTTTCCCGCACCGTCATCTCTGGATGTACACGAAAATGAAGTTCTATCACTGCTACCGTGCCGACGCGGCGCGAACGCAAATGGTGAGGTTCTGAGACTCCAGGGATGGCATGCACTAAACTGTAAATGTGTTGCGTTTCTTCAAACGTCATGCCCTGTTCCATCAGCTTATCCAACGAATCCCGCACGATATCCCAGGCAACCTTCAGTAAAATCACACCCACAAATGCCGCCGCCACGGCATCAAAGAGCACCCATTTCCCACCCAAAACGGCAGAAACACCGGCACCCACAGCGGTACCAACAGAGGACAAAGCGTCACTTCGATGATGCCACGCATTCGCAAGGAGTGCATCATTATTCGTTGTGCGTGCCACACGTACCGTCAATTGATACAAGCCTTCCTTCACCACAATGGAAACAATCGCAGCCCACAACGCAATCAAGGCCGGCCGAGCAGGAATTTTGTCAAACCAAACGGCGTCAATGATGGTGTGGCCTGCGTGGAAAGCGATCGCCATACCCACCGCAGCCAAGGACACCCCCACAACCACTGCCGCTAACGTTTCATACTTGCCGTGTCCATACGGATGGTCGGAATCTTGCGGACGACGCGCCAAGCGCATCCCAATCAACACCGCAAAATCTGTTGCAAAATCTGAAGCTGAATGTAAAGCATCTGCCACCAAGGCAGAGGAATACCCCAAAATACCTACCAATAACTTAACTACCATCAAAACGGCATTGACAACCACCGAAAGCCACGTCACTCGATTCGCGCGAGAAGCTCGTTCATCCATGTCGTAATATTTATTCTGGCAAAAGCTCATTAAGTTTAATTAAACTGCATAGCACATCGCTAATAATTATCGCTCATCATTACTTACTATTAAAGTATAGCATAGAAAAACCTTCGATGATAACGAAATCTGAAAACAATCCCTGTAAAATTCCCCAAAATACAGCACATTTGATTAAAAAAGTGAACCCATAAGCCCAACCGCCCCTCACGCCATTGACCTATACGCCATCACAAACACATTCACCACAAAAAAACTTCCCCTAAAAGAAAGCCTTTTCGCACCAGCGTTTATCCCTATAAAGCAGGAGTCATCCTCACAAGCTCAAGCCTTTCAAATTAGACCGTAGCCTTTTTGAAATTGAAAAGGGTGATATTGAAAAAGAAGAAGGGCGAAATTGACGTTGAAAACAAGCCTTTTTGATGAAGAATATGGTACCAAATCGAAGGAGAATATGGTAGCATATTGACGAGGAATATGGTACCATATTCTGAAGTGAAATGGTACCATATTCTTCATCGAAAAGGGCGATTTTCAATG
>JAGCML010000076.1 GCA_017646485.1 Kiritimatiellia bacterium | reverse complement strand
TCTCTATCGTCACTTCGCCGCAGTGGCTGATTTGGGTGTTCCTGTGGTGCTTTACAATGTTCCTGGCCGCAGCGCCAAGGAAATTCCGCTCTCGGTCGTCGCTCGCTTGGCTCAGCATCCGAATGTATGTGCCATCAAGGAAGCGGCTGGTAGCGTGGATCGCGTCTCTGCAATTCGTCAGATTGCCCCTGATTTGACCATCTTGTCGGGCGATGATAGCTTGACCTTGCCGATGATTTCGGTGGGCGCTGAGGGTGTGATTTCGGTCTGCTCCAATGTGATTCCGCGCGAAATGAGCCAGTTGGTCGCTTATGCTTTGGAAGGCGATTTCGCGGCTGCTCGCACGCTTCACGAAACCTACTATCCTTTGTTCCGTGATATGTTCTGCGATACGAACCCCATTCCTGTGAAGGCTGCACTCGCCATGATGGGCAAGATTCGTCCCGTCTATCGTCTGCCTCTCTGCGGACCCGATGAAGCCAATACGGAATTGATCCGCAAGACCTTGACGAACCTGAACTTGATCTAAGGAAGACGACAATGAAGTTGGCTATTCTTGGCGGCGCAGGGCGTATGGGGCGCATGTTGATTGACTGCGCAAAGGAAATGGGCTTGCAGGTGGTCGCCGTTACGGAAATTCCTGGCAGCGAATACATTGGTAAGTCTGCAACTGGCGCAGTTCTCTTTCAGGAGACGTGGCCGGTTGATGCAGATGCTGTGATTGACTTCACCTTCCACTCCTGTGTGAAGGAGAATTTGGCCAATGCCGTGACGTGCCGTCAGACCTATGTGTTGGGCACCACGGGCTTGTCTGCTGATGAATTGGCTGCTGTGGATGAAGCCGCGAAGGAAATTCCGATTTGCTTCGCACCGAACTTCTCGCTGGGCGTCAATTTGTTGTTGGAACTCGTCCGTCGCGCAGCCTCGGTTTTGGATGAATCCTACGATGCAGAAATCGTGGAAATGCACCATCGTCATAAGAAGGATGCACCGAGCGGCACCGCTCTTGGTTTGGCACAGGCCCTGGCAAAGGGGCGTGGGGTGAACTTGGATGAGGTGGCTTGCTATGGTCGTCAGGGCATCGTTGGCGAACGCCCCGCCGGTGAAATTGGCGTGCATGCGCTGCGTGGCGGTTCGGTTGTCGGCGATCACACGGTGATGTTTGCTGCTGACGAAGAACGCGTGGAGATTACGCATAAGGCCGTTTCTCGCGCCGCCTTCGCGAAGGGGGCTTTGAAGGCTTCCCAGTGGTTGGAAGGCCGCAAGCCTGGTTTGTACAACATGCGCCACGTCCTCGGTTTCGAGGACTAATCCGACGGTAAGTCATGGCACGTGCTGTCTTAGCACTGGGCAGTAATCTTGGAGACCGCGAGGGCTTTTTGGCCTTTGCGGTCTTTTCGCTTTCTCGTTTACCCCAGACGCAGGTGTTGGCGCAGTCTCAATGGCGTGAGACGGCTCCCGTGGATGTGCCGGAGGCCTTTGTCGAACTCACCTTTTTGAATGGTGCAGTCTTAATTGAGACGCAACTCTCCCCAGAGGTATTGTTGGACGCCGCGCTTGCAATTGAAGCCGAGGCTGGACGGGTACGTACTGTGCGCAATGGACCACGGCCTTTAGATGTTGATTTAATTTTGTATGAGGGTGAACGGCGCAATACGGCGCAGTTGACCCTTCCGCATCCGCGGGCCCATTTGCGTGATTTTGTTTTAGATCCGCTGCGTGATTTAGGTTTTTCCGCGAAGGATGTTCAGGAGAATCGTTTCCCATGAAGAAGCGTTTGATATGGGGCGGCCTCGTTGGGGGACTGCTGTTAGCCATCGGAGGGTGGCGCTTATTGATGTTGTCTGAGGTGCAGGAACCTGGCAATGCGCCACAAGCTGCTGCAGTTGAGACGCATTCAGCGGTTGCTTCCAACCCCGTGACCGCCGCACCTGAACGTGTGCCGTGTGGGAATGTGGCCTATGCGGAGGCGTGTTTGGCTACAGCAAAGGGTGAACCCCTCACGATGATTTTCCTCTTGGAAACCCCTGAAGCCGCGGATGCGCTCTTAACGGCAGAACCTACGCTTACGCTCTTGTCGCGGACCCAACGCATCGCGCGGTGCGCTGTGCCAGAAGCCGTCTTACGGCGTTGGCTGGAGCAGGGGCTCTTTGTGTCGGGGCTCTTGGGCTTTGACGTGGAGAAGCCGGTGGAGCTCTATGGGATGGTGGCCACAGGTGAGCGTTTTGTTGGAACAGCCCCCCTGCAGGCCGTTTCGCGTTTGGATGGTTCGGGCGAGGTGGTTGCTGTCGTTGATACGGGGATTAGCACGGGCGATGCGGCGACCTTCCACCAGAATTTATTGCCTGCGTTGTATGGTATGACGGTTGAACCCACTGTGACGGGTGCTGCGAACTTGACGCCGAAGGATGAAGCAGGGAATGCGCATGGGACGCATGTGGCGGGTTGCGTGGTGGCCCAAGTCCTGACGTCTAAAGCTCAAGTGCGAGGTTCGGCCCCCGGTGCGGCACTCTATTTCCAGTGTTTTAAAGATGGGAATGCGGATATTTTTGAACATTGCACCAGAAGTCAAGCGGTTGGTGCTAAGATTGTGAATTGTTCTTGGGGGCATGCGCCCCGAGTCGCATCTATGGCTTGTTATGATACGTATAGTCGTGAAGTAGATGATTTCGTGTGGAATAATCCCGAGATGTTGATTTGCTTTGCGGTGGGGAACGATGGGTGTGATGCGGATGGTGACAATGTCGTTGATGCGAAGTCAATTAAATCAAGTGAGGCGTATGCGAAGAATGCGCTCATTGTGGGGGCGCAGGAGAGTTATCATCCGGGGGATTTTACGACAAATTGGGTGGCGTACGAATCGATACTTAACGGTCAAATATTGAAGAATGATCGCATTGCGTTTCCGAATGATCAGGAGAATCCTGGGATGTGCGTCTTTTCTTCGCGTGGTCCCTTAAATGATGGGCGTATTGCGCCAATGATTGTGGCCCCTGGTTCGTTGATTTACTCCACGGTTAATCCTGGTAATAGCATTGCTGCCATGTCGGGAACCTCCATGGCGGCACCGATTGTAAGTGGGGCGGCTGCGGTCTTTCGTCAGTATTTGCGCGAGGTGTATGAGATGGAGTCTCCCACCGCGGCGCTGATGCGTGCAGGTTTGATTTTGGCCTCAAAATCTCTCGCGCCAGGTCAGTTTGGCATAGGGGAGATGCAGGAAATCCCCAATGAATCGCCCAATAGTGTGGAAGGCTGGGGTGCGCTTCGCTTAGGTGAGATGTTGCAGGGCGGAGTAGACCAGATGGAGGTCTTGGGATTTGAGGATCGAATTCGCCTTAAACAAACGGGTGAAGAACGAAGTATCCAAGTTGAAGATTTGTTTATCGGTGACTTCTCGGTCGTGCTTTCGTGGATTGATGCGCCAGCCGCGACGGGTACAAAGCAGGCGGTGCTTCAGAATGATTATGACTTGGAATTGATTTCTCCCTCTGGCAAGACCTATTCCCTGGAGGATCACACCAACCCCATTGAACGTCTCACCGTGTCGGTCTCTGCAGCTGAAATGGGCACATGGACGATTAAGGTGCGTGCAAATCGGATTACAAGAGATGATACAGGTAATCTCGCCGCAATTGCGTGGCGTGCAATCACGCTTGATGATCCGCGTCCATTGCCTGAACGGGTGCAGTCAAGCGAAACGGTGACATTAGAGGTTTCGCTCCCTGAAGGGCATCGCCCATATTTGGATTATCCTGTCTGGCCTGCGCCTGGAAAACATACCTTCCCTGTGGGGACGGAGGTGCGGGTGCACTGTGGGCAGAAGTTGCCTGTCTCGGCACCACCTACAAGTTTGCGGGGATGGGTGCGTAAAACGGCCTGGGGTGAACGCGAACGTGGTGAAACGCATAGCTTCTGGCATCAGTTTGAGGATGACCAAGTGTTGCGTTGGTACGAAGCCTTTCCTGGGGCAAGTTTCTATTTGCGTTAAGGATTTGTAATTGCGGCAGCGGTGTTTGCCGAAGGCAGAGGAGGAGTGAAAATGAAAGTGACCACCCGTCAAGTATTGCGTTGGGGCTGGATTCTGATTCGTGAACTCTTTTTCCTGGTTGGGGGATTTTACTTGTGGGTGATTGGCAGCTTGATAATAGCCTTCTCGTTCCATTCGCAAGGGGTCATGATCTTCGCTTGGGCGTTGTTATTGGCCTTGTTGTATGCTGCGCATCTCTTTAATCTGAAGGGCAAAAAGCGCATTCGCAAGGGGCTTCTCTTTGTTAGCGTGGGGGCGGTCGCAGTTTTGGTGGCTATGCCGATGTGGCGGTGGTATACGGTGGAGCGTTATCGCCAATTGCGTGATACCATTCAGTGGTGGCATTATGCGCCTTTTAAAGCGGGAACTCGGGCAAAATGGGTGCAGGCTGAACCGCAGTTTTATCTGCGAGGGGAGATGCCACGTATTCATGGTGCCTATGCGCTTTATCCGTTGTATGCCGGCGCTGTGCAATCTTTGTGCGAACCCGCGGCATCGTTTTTCGTGGAGACTGGCGGTTCGGATCGGACCTTTGAGGCGCTCATTGCAAATAAGGTTGATCTCATTTTCAGTGCGCCTCCTTCGGTTGCTCAGGCACAAAAAATCCAAGCGCAGGGTCTAACTTATGAGATGACGCCTATCGCGCTTGAGGCCTTTGTCTTCTTTGTGCATCGTGAGAATCCTGTGGATAACCTCACCCAAGCGAATATTCGCGATATTTATTCGGGTAAAGTCACTCGATGGGAGGAGATTAACCCCGCATGGCAGGGTGCCATTAAACCCTTCCAACGCAATGAGGGCAGTGGCAGTCAGTCTCGACTCCAACGTATCATGGGCGATATTCCTATCATGCCACCCCTTCGTGAAGACCGCTTGGGTGGCATGGGCGGCATCATTAATGATGTGGCAGATAATCGCAACCATCGTGAAGCGATTGGCTTCTCTTTCCGTTACTTCACTGTGGAGATGTTTAAGAATGGCGATATTAAGTTGATCGCCATTGATGGTGTTGCGCCTACGGCAGAGAATATTCGTAATGGTACTTATCCCTTTATTAGCCAATTCGGCGTAATCACCGTTCACCCCAGAAGTGAAAATACACAGAAGCTAATCAACTTCTTCTTCTCTGATGCCGGCAGAGAACTGATTGAAAAAACAGGCTATGTCTCTCTGCCAATCACCCCATCCCCCACTCCTTCACATCCCACACCCTAAACAAGTGAAATGAGAAGTGTGATGGAGAGGTGGGGGCTAACTTCGCCCCCACACCCCTCAGGCAGGACTGAGTCCTGCACGCT
>JAGCML010000075.1 GCA_017646485.1 Kiritimatiellia bacterium | reverse complement strand
TTTTGCAGTACGCTCACTCCAAACGCGCCTCACCTTGGGCGCGTTTTTTCGTGTCTAAGGTTTTGGTGGGAGAGGAATGAGGTTAGATAAAGACGGCGCTGTCGGTATGAATGGTTATCATTAAATAGGAAAGGAGAGACTCCCTCTCCGACTTTGACATCGCCGGGTAGCCTCTCCTCAATGATTACTATAGCATACTTATGGGTGCCTTGAGAGATCTTCTCTTGCAAATGAGTGTAAGTGGTGGGGCGCAGAGAGGAGAAGGTGCAACTTAATAAGGTGACGAGGATAAAAGGAAAACGTAGGTTTATGCTTTTGAAGCGGGAGCGCAAGCTGGGTGTGTTCGGGACTTTATGAGGGAAGTTTTTTGTGAAAAGTTAAGGGCAGAGGAAGGATTTCTTGTTACAGTGTATGGTGAAGTATGGATTGTTAAGCGAGAGGAGCTTTAAGATGCGTCGATTGTTAACATTTTTAGGTGCATTATGCGCAGTGTCGCTGACTGCGCAACCGATTATTCAGTTGGGCGGAAAGCCGTGGGCGGTGACGCTTTCTGATGGGACAACCGCCGAGGTGGTTCTGCCGTCTACGTTGGCCGATGCACAGCTTGGACCAAAGGCTGAAAAGGCTGTGTATGGTGCGTTGACCTTGAAGCATCAGTATGTGGGCGCAGCGGTTTACACAACGGAATTCGAGGTGACAGAGGAAACGCAGGGGCGTTATGAACTCTTTTTAGAGCGTGTGCTTTGGAAAAGTACGGTGACTTTTGATGACCGCCCGGTGGGGAGTTGCGATTCATTGGCTACACCACATCGTTATCCGTTGACCTTGACGCCGGGGCGTCATACCTTGAAGGTGACGGTCGATAATTCGTTGATTTATCCCATTGGTGAGAAGGCGCATAGTTATGGGGATGCGATGCAGACGCGCTGGAATGGGATTTTGGGTAAGATTGAATTGCGTCCGTTTAATCCGTTGATGGCTACGCGGATTGATGCGCCTTTCGGGGATACCTTTACCTTAACGCTTCCACAGGGTGCTCCGTGTGTGGATGGCAAGACCTTAGAGCTTTCCGTAAAAGAAGCGCCCGTGGAAATCGTTTCGCGTGAGACCAATAAGATTGTGGCACGTATCCCTAATGCACAACCGTGGTCACCGGCTTCGCCAACGCTTTACACGGTGACGTTGCAACACCCAGAATGTCCAAATGGTGTAGCGTGCTCTGGAACAACGCATAAGCCTTTTAAGGTTGAGTATCGTTTTGGTTTCCGCACCTTTACACGTGAAGGCAATAAACTCTTTATTAATGGAAGTCCGCTTTTTGTGCGTGGTAATCTTGAGAATTGCCACTTTCCTTTGACGGGTTATCCCGCGATGGATAAGGCATCGTGGATGAAGATCTTGAAGGCGCAAAAGGATCAAGGGGCGAATCAGATTCGTTTTCATACGTGGTGTCCGCCGCAGGCTGCTTTTGAAGCAGCGGATGAATTGGGTATTTTGCTCTCGCCTGAAGCGGGCATCTGGATTGATGGTTGGATGACCAGTACCTATCCTTACTTGAAGGGACTCGGGAAGGGACCGGAGAGTGTGGATCAATTTGTTCGTATGGAATTGCGACGTATTTTGGATGCGTATGGTAATGCACCCTCTTTCTTCTCGCTCTCTATCGGAAATGAACTGGGGTCTTCTGACTTCGTGAAGCTCGGTGCATGGATGGAGGCTTGTAAACAGTATGATAATCGTCGTCTTTATGCTGCTTCAACGGCACGCCAAATTACGGCGGCAGATGATTTCATCGTCACGCATGCTTATCCAGGTGTGGGCATGATTCGAGAACGATTGAGCCCTGGCACCGACTGGGATTATGAAGGTAGTTATCGTAGAACGGCATTGCCGACAATTGCACACGAGATTGGGCAGTGGCCAGTCTATCCAGATTTTGATCATGAAATTCCAAAGTATACGGGTGTTTTGCGTCCGTGGAATCTTGAGATTTTGCGTCAGGCGAGCGTGGATGCTGGCGTCATGCGATTCGTTCCGCAGTTTAGTAAGGCTTCGCTCAAGACGAATCGATTGATGTATAAGGCTGAAATTGAAAGTTTCTTACGCACGCCTTCGTGTGCTGGCATTTCATTATTAGGGATGCAGGACTATTCAGGGCAGGGTGAGGCACTGATTGGTTGGTTGGATAGTTTCTATGATTTGAAGGTCGGTGCAGAGGAAATGGTGCCTGTTTCGACCTTCTTGGCCGATACGGTGCCGCTCGCACGTTTTGCAAAGGATACGTGGACGACTGGGGAGGTCTTGAAGGTGAAGCTCTTCATCCATCACTATGGCGCCCAACCCTACACAGCAGATGTGCCGTGGTCATTTGCGGAACGCACAGGCGTGGTGACTTGTCAGGTGACGCCAGGTAGTGTAACAGAGGTGGCAACGCTTGAATTGCCGCTTCAAGAAGTCGCCGCTCCCGCTCGTCATACCTTGACTTTCGGTGAGAATCGTTGGAGCATTTGGGTTTATCCAGTACAGATTGATGCAACGGTGCCGAATACGGTCACGTTGACCGATGACTATGACGTGGCATTAACAACCCTTAAGGCCGGCGGAAAGGTGCTCTTCGATGCCAGTCAGTCGGGTAATCCTGCCAACGTCTTACCCTCTGCATTCAAGCCGGTCTATTGGAGTACCACGTGGTTCCCTGGACAGCAAGCAACGACTTTGGGCATGTTGATCCAAGCAGACTCAAAGGCATTTCAGTCTTTCCCAACGGAAGATTGGCAGGATTGGCAGTGGTATCACTTGGTGAATTCTGCAAAAACCTTCCGCTTAAAGCATGTTTCGGAAACCTTTACACCGATTGCGATGCCGATTGTGGACTTCCATAAGCCCACCTGCGCAGGAATGATCTTCGAGGTGAAGTGCGGCGAAGGAAAGTTGTTGGTCTCTGGTGTGGACCTCTCTGCGAATCGTCCCGAGGCGCAACAATTACGTCGTTCATTAATGGACTATGTCGCTTCTGATGCCTTTAATCCCACAGAAGGGGTCACGGAACAGTGGTTAAATGAAATCTTAATGCCACCGAAGCGTGAGACGCCTCCACGTCCAGCAGAATACAAGACTGCAACGGCTTACATTGAGTGTGCCGCATTCCGTTCGAGTGTGCCCAGAGATGAGCCGTGGCGTAAGCGTACCGATCATGCGGAATTGACTGCTGGCAGTTACGACGTGTTTGGCACAAACTTGCGGACGTGGGCTGACAGTAAGGGTAAATATTGGGTGGCGAATAACCTGACGATTGTATTCAAAGAAACGACGAATATCCGTGGTAAGTTACTCGTTCGCTTCTGCGATCCAGATTCTGGCGGAAAGCGTACTGCAGCGGGCACGTTTGATGGTGCACGTACCTTTACCATCCCATCGCATGGGGCCTCAACTGAGAATCCCAGTGGAACCTATTGGTTGGAATTACCCGTCGATATGGAAGATTTCTTAGATGGCGAATTGCGATTAAATATCCGTTGCACAGGAGGCGCAAATGTGATGATTGATCGTGTTATTCTCATGCCGAATGCCGGCTAATCGTCTAACAATTCCTTAAAAATCAAAATGCCACATCTTCACTGATGTGGCATTTTGATTGAAAGAAGTGACGTTGAAGCGCTACTTAGCGACGCGTCATGAGGAGGACGGTGTAACCGCGGCGCGAGAATGTGCCCAACTGTTCGAAGCCCGCCTGCTGCATCAATTCCAATGGCTTGCCTTCTCGTTTTGAAACAAAGGAAAGTAAACCACCACGCTTGAGGAGTTTGGCTGCAGTTTCAATGAAGAAAGCCGCGATTCGCCAATCGCCGAAGTAGGGGGGATTGGCCAAAAAGAGGTCGTAGGAAGCCGCACGTCCTTCGCCATCGGCAGAGAAGATGAGTTTGGAGGCGTGCGGATAACGGTTGAGATTTTCCGCGGCAGAGTCGCAAGCGCAGCGATTGGAGTCCTGATAGTCAATGTGAAGTTGCTTTTCAGGGAATGCGGTGGCTAATAAGATGCCGTCCATGCCACAGCCACACCCCATGTCCATAATGCGATCACCCTTATCGAACGTGACGTGTTCTGCAACAATTTCTGTGAGGGCGAGGCCGCCCATGTCGGCGCGTCGATGACAGAAACAGCCCGGTAAGGTGACCAAGGTAATGGGATCATGGCCACGAAGAGAGACCTCAAAGGTCGCCTTGCGTTCGGCACGATCCTCTGGAAGAATCGGCTTGGTTAGCGTGCCTTTAAGCAAGGTAATCGTACCCTGACGCTGGACAGTGACGCTACCACAGTGTTTGCGGAAGCGCTTGAGAAACGTTTCATTGACCTCATCGGCGGCAATAAAGAACTGGCGCGTGCCATTTTCTGGCGGGGTGAAGAGCTGTTCAAGCGTCTCTAAGTCACGCTCTGCGGTGCCATCACCTCGCGTCATTTGCCAGAAGACAATAGATGCAGGCGCAGCGAAGGGGGTTAAATCGGTTTCACTAACGGCACGCACCACAGTGTGGGGTGCATGGTTTTCGTTTAGATTCCGTGTGAGGGTTTGCAAAGTGTGCGCATCAAAGGTGTGAACGGAAAGCGTTCCAGAGAGCGCATCGCCACAAAGTAGCCAAGTGGCCATCGCAATTGCCCCCGTACGACCGCCTAAGAAGAGGGGCGAGGTGAGCGGCGTGGCAGACGTTTTCAAGGTCGGGAGTAAATCGATGAGCGCTGTTTCGGTGGGATTTAAGCCACTGCGAGAGACAACGCGGAGCGTCTTGTTCAGCAAAAGTTCTTTGCGAGCGTGTGGATGGCGTGTTAAAGAAATTGTCAGCATATTCCGTCAGTCCAATTGTGACGCTGGTAATTTTGCGTCAAATAGATAAAATGATGAGATATCTTACCATATTTAGTCCATATCTTCTCATCGCAGATGTTTGTGGAACGAAAAATAGAAAGATTAGCCCAATACGATGGGTAAGGAAAACGTCATCTTGGGAGCGCAGGGAAATAATGACCGAGTTTGTCTAATATCGCACTATCATTCGTCTAATGTAGCATTATCACTCGTCTGATGTCGCATTATCACACGTCTAATATCGCACTATCATTCGTCTAATATCGCATTATCACTCGTTTGATGTTGTACTATAATTGGAAGAATAGCGTTCAATGCATATCGCTGGATACAAGTGTGATGATTGCATTTTTTCTGTTTATTTTTCGCTTTTTTGTTTGCATACATTTCGCAAGGTTTGTATAATATTTGCATTCTTTTTTGATTGATTTGTTATGAGAAGAACAAAAGAGGAAGCGTTAGAAACGCGGAATTTGATTTTGCAGACAGCGTTGGAGTCATTTTCAACGCATGGTTATGCTTTGACCACCTTTGCTGGAATTGCCAGTCGCATTAAGATGACAAAAGGTGCGATTTTTTGGCATTTCGATTCTAAGGAGCATCTCTTGGCTGAGGTTATTGCTTGGATGCATACGATGTATGAGCCTTTGAAAGGTATTGACCAGGCGACGAGTTTGGAAGAGGTGAAGGCTTGCTTTATGGATTGGGCCAAGGTGGTCGAAGAGAATGAAGCGCAACGTTGCTTCCTAAACTTCATCATGAGTCGCGTGGAGTGGAGCAAGGCTTTGACCGAGTCGCTCTCTACGCATTTAGATGGCATGATGATTCGCAATCCTTTTTCATCATTAGAAACGTGCATTGAGCGTTTGAAAGCAGAGGGGGAGGTCGTTTCTGATCTTCCTGCGAAGGCGATTACGACGCTGTTCAATGTCACATTCTTTGGTGTTCATCGCGAGGCCCTCTTGCGTTCGCGCGATATCAATGTACGGGAAACGCTTTCCCATGGTTTGGATTTTGTTATTCAAGGAATCAGGAGTAAGTAATGGAAGAGATGAATGCAGAGCAAGTGCAGGTAAAGACGAAGCACCCTGTGGCAGGTCTAATCGGCACCATTTTGTTAGCCGCAGTTGCATTTGCGCTGGGTTGGGCTGTTCGTATTATCTACACGCAGCGTGAAGCTAATGCAGAAAAGGAAGCCGTAACGGCTCAGCAGATGGCAATGGCACAGAGCCGTCCAGTGTCTGTTGAAACGACAAAGGCTGCGAAGCGTGACATGAATCCTCCGCAACACTTCATGGGGCACATTGAACCGATTGAAGAAGTGGACTTGCGTGCACAGATTGATGGTACGATTGCAGAGGTGGCCTTTAAGGAAGGTTCCATGGTGAAGGAAGGCGATTTGCTCTTCCAGATTGATGCGCGTGTGTATGAAGCTCGTGTGAAGCAGGCAGAAGCTGCACTTGCGAAGGCAAAGGCTGCAAGTGAAAACGCTGATCGCTACTATGCACGTATTAGCAAGGTGGATAAGCGTTCGGTGACGGAAGCTGAAATTGACCAAGCCTATGCGAATATGCTTGAAGCACGTGCAGCAATCGCCCAGTGCGAAGCAGATTTGGCAAATGCAAACATCAATTTGGGTTACACCCGCATTACGGCTCCCATTTCGGGTCGCATCGGTCAGAGCTTGCTCAAGAAGGGTGACTACGTGGCGCCTTCGATGGGCACCTTGGCACGCATTGTTCAGATGGATCCTGTGCGTGTGGTCTTCTCTGTCTCGGATAAGCTCTATCTCGAAGGGAAGAAGCTCTCGATGAAGGCCAGCGAAGACGAAGGGATTCGTGCGCAATTGCAGTTGGCTGATGGCACGATTTACACGCATGAAGGTACGCTTGACTTCGTCAACAACGAGATGGATTCTGCGACGGCCTCCCTCTCCATTCGCTATAGTTTCCCCAATCCTGGCCAGGACCTTTTGGCCAATGCCTATGTTTCCGTCTTGTTGAGCGCTCGCGTGCCAACGCTTCGTTTGGCAATTCCTTCGAATGCCGTGCTTGCAAATGCTACGGGTGACTATGTCTTCGTTTGTAAGGATGGTACGGCAGAACGTCGCATTGTGAAGATGGGTGACCGTCAGATGGGTTATGTGGAAATTCTCTCTGGCCTTGAAGAAGGTGAAGAAGTGGTGACCGAAGGTGTGGTAAACGTCTCGGAAGGTTCCATTCTTAAGGTGATTAATCCCGCAATCCCTGCAGAGGGTGTTCCTGTTGCGGCAGTTTCCGTAACCGAAGAGTAAGGACTTTTCCTATGGCGACTACAGAACGTTCGATGAGCCTCGAGGAAATTGAGGCCAATGAGCGCAGAATCATTGAAGCGGCAGTCAAAGACTTGCCGAATAAATCGATTCTCTCTCGTATCTTTGTGAATCGTCCGCGTTTGGCATTTGTGATTGCCATCGTGATGACGCTTGTGGGTGTGATTGCACTTAAGACTTTGCCTATTGAGCAGTATCCTGAAGTGGCGCCTCCCACGGTGCAGGTGAGCTGTACCTATCCTGGTGCAAATGCTACGGACTTGGCGAACACGGTTGCAATTCCGATTGAATCGGAAATCAATGGTGTGGAAGACATGCTCTACATGAGCTCGTCTTGTACCGACAGCGGTCGTTATTCGTTAACGATTACCTTTGCGGTGGGTTCTGACCGTGACATGAACATGGTGCGTGTGCAGAACCGTGTGGCACGTGCAGAACCGAAGTTGCCCATGGAAGTGACCAAGCAGGGTGTTTCGGTGAGTTCGCGCTCGGCCTCGATGTTGGGCTTCTTGTCCTTCCGTTCACCCAGTGGTCAGTTGAATAAGCTTCAAATTGCTGACTTCCTTTACTCTAATGTGCGCGACGCCTTATTGCGTGTGCATGGTGTGGGTGGTGCAGACGTCCATGGAGCTAAGGTGGCCATGCGTATCTGGTTGGATCCAGAACGTTTGGCTGCGCAAGACATGGATGCGAAGGAAGTCATTGCTGCGATTGAATCGCAGAATCGTCAAGCAGCTTTGGGTACCGTGGGTGCTTCACCTGTTGTCGATCCCAATGTTAAGAATGTCTACAGTATCGTGACTGATGGTCGTTTGGGCTCTGTAAAGGAGTTTGAAGACATCGTGGTTCGCACGGCTGAAGATGGTGGCTTGGTGCGTATTCGTGATATTGCTCGCGTGGAAGTGGGCGAACAAAGCTACGGCAATACGGGCTTCTTTGATGGTGCAGAGTGCGTTTCGATGGGTTTGAACCAGACGCCTGGTACGAATGCAATCGATGCAGTGGATGCGGTGAAGGCTGAATTGGAACGTCTCAAGCCAACATTCCCTGGCGACTTGGAGTGCGTCTTCGCTTACGATGCTACGGAAGTGGTGCGCGTTTCGATTCGCGAAATTGTTTCGACCTTGATTGAAACCTTCGTGCTCGTGGTGATTGTGTGCTTTGTCTTCTTGCAAGACTTCCGCGCGACGCTCGTGCCTTTGTGCGCAATTCCCGTCTCTTTGATGTGTACCTTTGCGGCATTGAAGGCCTTTGGTTTCTCCATTAACACCTTGACGCTCTTTGCATTGGTGCTTGCGATTGGCTCTGTGGTGGACGATGCTATTGTGGTGGTGGAACGCGTCCAGTA
>JAGCML010000074.1 GCA_017646485.1 Kiritimatiellia bacterium | reverse complement strand
GGTGTGCGCTTTATCCAAGGCGTACTTTCTCGTCGAATGCCGTGTGGCGTCTTGCCATTTGATCATCGTTAATCTTTTGAAAGGGGATTTTTATGCGTTTTATCGGTCCTCATGTCTCTGCTGCAGGCGCTCCCTCTGCTGCAATCGCAAATGCCCTTGCGGTGGGCGCCACAGGGTTTGCACTCTTTGTGAAAAACCAACGTCAATGGATTGGCAAGCCGCTCGCTTCGGCCGATATCGCAGATTTCGCCACGGCGATGCAACACGCCCCCTATCAAGCGCAACAAATCCTGCCGCACGCAGGTTATCTCATCAACCTGGCAAATCCTGATCCAGAGATGCATGAGAAAAGTATGGGATCCTTTTTGGACGAATTGCACCGTTGCGAGGTGTTGGGATTGGATCGCTTAAATCTTCATCCCGGCTCTCATTTGAAGAAACTCTCCGTAGAGGCGGCTTGCGATCGCGTGGCGGAGAGCATCAATCGAGCACTTGCTGAAACAACAGGCGTGACGGTGGTGATTGAAAACACTGCAGGGCAGGGCGCCTATCTGGGTTCAAAACCCGAAGAACTCCAACGCATCATTGCCGGCGTGAATGATAAGACTCGCATCGGTTTTTGTATTGATACAGCGCACACCTTTGCCGCAGGCTATGACTTGCGCGATGAAAGCATCTTCGAAGCCTTCTTTGGCGAATTAGAGAATCGTATCGGTCTCAACTACTTACGCGGCATGCACCTCAACGACTCAAAGAGTGCGCTCGCCTCGCACCATGACCGTCACGAATCCTTGGGTAAAGGCCATATTGGCTGGCCGCTCTTTGAACGGATTGCCAGAGATGCGCGATTTGAAAATATTCCGCTCATTATTGAAACGCCAGATGACGCCCTTTGGCCTGAAGAAATCCAACATCTTCTGAATGCTTAATCGTTTCTTCAAGTAAAAAAGTACTTGCGTTAACCTGTGGCATTTGATACTATCTTGCCACTTTCGTATGGGGCGGTAGCTCAGTTGGTAGAGCACCACGTTCGCAACGTGGGCGTCGGCGGTTCGACTCCGCTTCGCTCCACCATATGAAAAAGGCGATGAAACCTTGACTTTAAAGGCTTTCGTCGCTTTTTTGTTTTCTAAGACTTTATCCCAAATGAGACACTAAAATACACAGTTTTACAACATGGAAAGTATCCCCAAAGTCACCCCCACGCAAATGTTAGAATTTGAAAGGGACTATTTTGGGGGTGAAAATCGTCTGGGATGGGGCACACATTGGGGCGCACGCAAATGTTAGAATTTGAAAGGGGGCGTTTGACTGTTTGAAAAATAAGCGTCTTTCGTGCGAATCTACGTACGGCGAATTGTTTCACTTCGGACAGGTAAATCCTGTGGGGCGCAAAGGTGATTTTAGGTGTAAAAGAGATGCTTTTTTTGAGGGAAGATGGGTTGTAAGCGGTGCGGTTATGTTAAATTATTAGAAGTATTGCGATGGGTTGCCTGAGGTGGACATGCAGTCGCAATTGGTAAAGGAGTCAACAATGACTTTAGGACTATCTTCATATGAAGCACGCTTTCGTTGGTTAGCTGCGGTATGGGTGGTGTTGATGACGATTTGGGTAATGTGCCCATTGTCATGGCAAACGCGCTTAATTGGTGGCGCGATTTGGTTTGGTGTGACGCTTCTGCTCTCGCTTTTAATTGCATGGTGGCGTCCGCGTTCAGCACGTGAAGTGCCTGTGTTTCTCTGTTTTCGTCATGTGGCGGAGCAACCCATTGATCCTGCACACCCAGAGGCAACGATTCACCCGAAGACCTTAGAGACCTTAATTGTGCGTTTGAAGGCTGCGAACTATCGCCTGTTGACGGCATCTGAAGCAATCGCTACACCAGAACAGAAGGCCGTCGTGATGACCTTTGATGGCGGCACACGCGATGCGTTCTTTGCACTGTTCCCGATTTTGAAGAAACATCATGCGAAGGCAACGTGCTTTATTCCTGCCTTGGATTCGCAGAATGTGGACCACTTGAAGGTTTTGGAAATCCAAGAGATGGTGCGTTCGGGCTTGGTGGAATTTGGTTCTACGGTGACCGCAGACGAGATCCAAGCGCCAACCTTCCTTGAGGGCTTGAAGCGCATGCGGAATTGGTTGACGGGTGTGTTGGGCCATGCGCCGACGCTTTTCTCCATTCCTGTTGGGGAAGAACCCGCACCGATTTGTGCTGCTGCCAAGCAGGTGGGTTACAAATATCTGCTCACAACGGGCAAGTACATGCGCCCGGTGGAAGTGGCCCCCGATGACATTCATCGTCGTGTAATCCCTGGCAATAAGAGCACCTTGCAGATTTATCTGTTAGCAACGCGTGGCCGTTATCGCGTGGGCCGTGTGGCGAAGCAGATTCGTTAATTTTCTTTTCTCTCTTCATCAAGGACAGGTATGCCCATTTATAATTCTATCCTTGAAACTGCTCGCAATACGCCCCTGGTTCGCTTAAATCGGTTTAACGATGGTGTGGCGGAGATTGTGGCGAAGGTTGAGTATTTCAATCCGGGTGGTAGCATTAAAGACCGTGTCGCATTGGCAATGGTTGAGGCGGCAGAACAGTCTGGTGAGCTCGCGCCGGGTGGATTGATTATTGAACCCACGAGCGGGAACACAGGCATTGGTTTGGCCCTTGTGGCCGCTGCGAAGGGTTATCGCTTAATCCTAACAATGCCCGATACGATGAGCGCAGAACGTCGTAAGTTGCTCGCAGCTTATGGGGCAGAACTCGTGCTGACCCCTGGTGAAAAGGGCATGTTAGGGGCGATTGCGCAGGCAGAGGCCCTGCGAGAGGCCCATCCGGGAAGTTGGATTCCGCAACAATTTGAGAATCCGGCTAATCCTGCAGCACACCGTGCACAGACCGCACAGGAAATCTTACGCGATACCGATGGTGTGGTCGATGTCCTTGTCGCAGGGGTTGGCACAGGTGGAACGCTTTCAGGGATTGCCGCTGTTCTCAAAGAGAAGAACCCGAACGTAGAAATCATCGCAGTTGAACCCGACACCTCGGCCGTCATCGGTGGAGGTCTGCCAGGCGCTCATAAGTTGCAAGGCATTGGCGCTGGGTTTATTCCGAAGAATCTGAATCCTTCGCTGATTACGCGTGCAGTGCCTGTTTCGGCAGAGGCCGCAGGAGAGGCCGCACGTGCGATTGCGAAGTGTGAGGGCATTCTGGTGGGCATCTCTGCTGGCGCCGCGCTCCATGTGGCGCGTGAACTCTCTCGTGATGCGCAGTATGAAGGCAAGCGTATTGTGGTTATTCTGCCTGATGGCGGCGATCGCTATCTCTCGACATGGCTTTTCCAAGAGGCTTGAGCGGGCCAGAGACTTGGCATGATGTTACACACCATTGATTACAAGATTGTCCATGGCGTATCGTAAGACAGTGCTTCATGCATAGATAATAAAAATCCCTCGGTGAATGACCGAGGGATTTTTATTGGCATGAGCCGATTGAGTTTGAGCGTAACCACCAGTGGGTGGCATGGCTTGCAACAACATTAACGGCGATTGCGATTGGTGCGATTACGCCACTGGCGCCGAGCCGCCTCTTCTTCCTTCTGCTTCTGACTTTCGTCAGAGCGTCCCTTGAAGACGGAGACGGGCTTTTGTTCTGCGGCTTCAGAGACATAACTGCCGCGTTCGTAGGCCTCTGCTTCAGACTTCATGCGCTGCACTTCGGCCTCTTTTTCAGCAACCGTTTCCAAGCGCTGCACTTCGCTCCCATTGACAAAGACTTCGGTGGTGCCGGTGTGCTTGTCAAAGGTCTGCGTATAGGC
>JAGCML010000073.1 GCA_017646485.1 Kiritimatiellia bacterium | reverse complement strand
TAAAAGTACATCACGAAAAATCAAAGAAATCCGCGCGCAAAATGACCTTTGTGTGGGAAAACGATGGAAACAACGCTGAAAAAGGTCGAGATGCTAACGCTGAATAGCGCAACGCATTAAAGGTGGGCGGTCGCTTAAAAGGAACTGACGCTTAGGAGCGCCTTAGTAGTGGGGCGGCGGGGGTTCTTCAGAGAGTGGGCGCAACATCAAGGCGTTATCTTGCCGTGCTTCGTGGGCTTCAAAGCGTTGCTCTAAGCGTTCGACAATCCGATTTAGACGGAGAATTTCGTCATTGAGTGCGTCAATGATGCGTTCCTGTCGCGTGAGCAGACTCTCCAACGTAATAATGCGTTCGTTCAATGCTTGATAATCAGACATAATCAATGCTCACAAAAAGATGGCCGCAGGATCGTCTTCAGGCGTCGGCGGGATGCATGCTTGTGGCAAATGCGCCGTTTTAGTCGGGGGAGGGGTGGGCGCTTGAGGCGCAGGTGTAGGAGAAGCCTTGCGCTCGGGAGATTGCGATTGAGGGGCGTTCGCTGGTACTTGTTGCGCCGGGGGCACGCAAGCCTGCGGTAGGTGTGGGGCAGGACTTACGGCAGGTGTGGGGGCAACGTTTGCAGTTGGGGCCTTACGCGCTTCGCAGAGTTGTGTAATCCAGGTATTGGTGCGAACGCAATTGGTGCGCGAGAGCGTGGTCACATTGCCTGGAATGCCACTGAGAATGAGTGTTGCGCCCTTGAGGAGACGTTCACGCACGGAGTCAGTCAGGGGATAGTCCACCAGAGAGTAGGGTAAAATGCGAATCAATCGCAAATTTGGCACGGTGGCGAGTTTCCTGGCTGCCTTTTTTTCGCCGAAGGAGATGAAGCCACCCACAGCCACTGCACCTGCACGGACAGCGTCTGTAATGCGTTTGATCTCTGCATCAAGTTTCGCTGGCATGAGGGAACGCGAGAGGATGACGGGGACGAAGGAATCCGCATCTAAAAGGGAGAGGTCGCCTAAGGCGGTCCATGTGGTTTCGGTGGAGAGGCGCGGATGGGTGACGGTGCGTGGCGTTAAAGCGTCGGTCGAAGTAGCCATTTGTGCCTCCTTAGAGCTTTTGTGCAGGCACACCAAAGACTGTGTGGCCCGAGCGGAGGTTGCTAATCACGACCGACCCCGCACCAATGGTGCAGGCATCGCCAATGGTTTTGCCAGGCATGACCTTCGCCCCCGTGTGTAAGGTGACGGTATTGCCAATCTTGCCAAACCCACCAATGAATGCGGTGGTGTCCATGCGTAGGAAGTTGCCCGCCTGTACATCGTGGCCGATGACACCGCCTGTTTGTAAGAAGAGGAAGTCACCGATGGTCGCATCTGCTCCAATGTAAGCAAATGGTGCAATAACAGCGCCTTCACCTAAGGTGCAGGGAAGCACTTTTGCAAGTGGATGAATGAAGGAGGCAAAGTGTGCACCGCGCGCTTTAAGACGTTCGACGGCGAGCTGACGAATGACATTTTGGCCAATGCCGCAGAGGATTGGCAAATCAATCGGGCAGGTGGCAGTGTCGCCAATGACCGAGGGATAGCCGTGGTGATGGGCTAATGCGTCGGGATTGTCATCAATAAACCCTGCACAGGCGAGGCCGGCATCAGCGAGCCAATGGCAGAGTTCGCGCCCAAGACCGCCGGCGCCGAGGATGTAGTAACGTTTCATTGTGCGCGAGGCTCCTCTGTTGTAGCAGCATCAGGTAAGAGTTCGCCATAGGCTTCCCAGTGACGCTTCACGCGAACGCCTAAGACGGGTTCACCGCAGTCAATCAACATCTGACCATAGGTAGGCACGAAGGTGGCGAGCAACTTCTGGGATGCGGTGGATTGGATGACCGCTTTAGCGAGTTGCAGCCCCTCGGTGGCACGGCCAGCTTGGTGAGCCGTAGCGCGGGCGATGAAGAACATCACTTGTGCCGTTTCGTCGGGATAGGCTTCGGGTGCCTCAATATTGAGGAGGGCAGTGCGCGCATCGGCTTCGGCCTCTTTTGCCTTACCGCAGGAGAATAACCACTCTGCGCGGCGCATTAAGATGTCAGGCGAGGTGGGGCGGAGGCTCACGGCGAGGTTGAAGTAGGGGGCGGCCTGCGAGGCGTCAGGGGACTTGCGGGCGATTTCCGCGGCGTCGATGACATCGCTAATGCGAGGTGCGGCAATGGAAAAGGCGGTATTGTAGAGTTTAAGCGCCTTATCGTGTTCGGCCATGCGCTCAAAGGCACGTGCGGCGCAACATTCACGTTCCGCAAGACTTTGCAAGTAGGGGTCGGCAGGATTGGCCTTGGAGGCCTCAGAGAGTTTACCCTGCAAGGCGAGAATGCGTGCGCTACGGAGGGAGGAGAGGATGAGACGCATCTCTGAGGCGATTTCGTCGGGCACTTGCACCCATGGCATTTCCATGTCATAGTAGGGCTGGAAGGCGGCCTCTAAACGTTTGCCACCGAGGCCATCAAAGAGTAATTTGCGTGCGGTCTTTGCGCTGCCACGCGAGATTTTGGGGGCGACCGGCTCCGCAAGGAAGTCGTCTAAACGTGCAGTGTCAGCGATGAAGCAACACGAGAGGAGTGCAAGTGGGGCTTCAAGGTTGGACTTCGCAAATACGGCGGAGACATCGTCACGATCAAGAAGGGTGTTGATGGCCGTCGTATTCAGGCTGAGGGGCATCTGGGAGGCAACCAATTGCCAGTGATTGCGGCTCGTCATCCAGAGTTGGACATGGGCAAAATACTTGCGAAAGACAGCGATACGCTCCATCAACATGCGTTCGTCCAAGGCGTGACCATCGTTTTCATAGATGAGGATGCCGTCAGGTGTGAGGTGGTCCTGTGCAGAGGTGAGGGCGGACTTGCCGTAGTAATCGCGTTCGGCATCCATCCATACGGGCGGCAACTCCACCCAGAGCGCATGGTACTTGCCACTGAGTTTTCCCGTTTCAACCCCCTGGAGGAGGGCCTCGCCAACCTGTAAGCGATAGGCTAAGCGCGCCTCGGGCGAGGGGAAGAAGAGCGCAGGGATGAGTTGGGAGGTCGCTTGTGCTGCAAAATCCAACCCTGCCGAGCGAATCACGCGGCCGTCTTTAAAGGTGAAACCCGTGTCTGTTTCGCCCGTGTAGATGCCATCACGTGCAGCAATGGGCGCAAAGGGATGCACTTGTTGGAGGAGGTTCTCGGAAGAACGGCGCATGCCGAAGTACCACCCCGTAAGGAGAATTGCCATCATCGCAATGACTGCGCCGCGGACAAGGCGGAGCTTGCATTGGGAGAGGAGGAGGAGCGGCGCGGCGTGTAAGCAACCCGCTAAGGCGATGTCGTAGAGGCGAATCGTGGGAATTACACCAGAGAAGATGCGAGCGAGGATAAGACCGCAACACGTGCCGGCGAAGACGATGAGCCGTCCGCGGGGTTGCTTGAAGCGCAGGAGGAGGAAGGGGAGGAGAAAGGCCGCCCAACTAAACCATAAGAGTCCCTGACGGAAGACGAATGCGTGCCAGGTGGTGTAGTCCAAGCCGATGCGAAGGGAGAGTAAACGCCAAGTGTCGACATCATGTGCCGTGTCACCAAAGGCGGCAAAGGCGATGATTGCACCCACAATGGCGAGCCCAGCGCAGGTTTTGTTGCCACAGTATTTGGGCAGAAAACGATGGAGTAGGTAGGCTGTTGCGGCGCCCATGATTGCAAAGGGCAACGCAAAGGGCCAAACGGAGAGTCCGCCAGTCCAGTGTTGATAGACTGGTGCCGCGGCGCCGACGAGGAGCGCAGCAAAGAGGGAGAAGAGAAAGAGCATGGTTTGCGTGAGCATAATGAAGTCCAAGGGGATGAGGGAAATTAGTCTCGAGGGATGTAACGGCGACGATTGCGTTTGGGGTCGCCATAAATCCCTTCGTTTTTCAAGGTGTAACTCACCGTATTTCTGCCACAGAGTGCCTCAATTTTCATCAGGCATTCAGACGTGGGATTAATGGTCCAAGAGATGTCGGGTTCTAACGTGGCGGTGCGTCCGCCGGGTAAATCTAAGAAGATTGCAACAGGGAAGCCGCCAGGATATTCGGCCAAGATATCTCGCAACGCAGAGAGTTTCTTCGCCGAGGGCACATCATTGTCCACACGGCAACGGATGCGAATGCTCTTGGCAAAGGTCGAAGGGGCCTCTTGAAGCGGATAGAATTCTTGAGCAAAGATGACGGGGTCGCGTCCTTCTTCAATCTTGACCTCGCCACAGAGCAATACGGGCGCATCCACAATGAAGTTGGCTTCATTTTTCTCGTAGGCATCATTAAAGGCGAGGGCCTTCACGGTGCCAGAACCATCTTCAATGGTGAGTTCTGCCCACGGCTTCTGGGTGGTCTTGGAGATGGCTCGACGAACGCCTGTGAGAATGCCCGCAATGCGAACGGCATCGCGGTTGGCGCAATGTGTCGCAAAGCGTTCTGCTGTGGTGGTTTGGAAAGAACGCACTAACATGCGATAACGGTCCACCGGATGACCCGTGAGATAGACACCCAGGAGGTCTCGTTCGTCTTGAAGTTTTTCCTTTTCGCTTCGGTCTGGTGCATCCGGCAGGTCGTCTGTGCTGCCCCCTTGTGCGGCATCTCCGCCGCCAAACATATCGAAGAGGGATGTCTGGCCTGTCTCATTGTCGCGGTCGGCCTCTAAGACGCGGGAGAAGGCAAAATCAATGCCTGCCAAGAGGCGTCCTTGCGAGACCTCTTTAAAGCAGGCCATCGCACCGCTACGAATCAAGGCTTCAATGGTGCGCTTACTCACGGCTGCGCGATTGTCGTTTGCGGCTTTCGCGGCCGCACTGCAGAGACGTTTGCAGAAGTCAACGAGACCTGTGTAGGGGCCGTTGGCCTTGCGTTCGGCCACAATCGCATCACCAGCCATTTCGCCGACGCCACGAATCGCGCCTAAGCCATAGCGAATCGCATCTTTGCCTTCGGGGGAGAAGACGCTACGCGAGGCATTGATATCAGGCGGCAGAACGGTGAGTCCCATGTCAGCGGCAGCAGCCACAAGCATCGGCATCTTATCAAAGTTGCCGATTTCCGAGGAAATTTGTGCGCACATGAAGTCTGCCGGATAGTGCGCTTTGAGGTAGCCTGTCTGATAGGCAACATAGGCATAACACACGGAGTGTGATTTGTTAAAGGCGTAGGAGGCGAAGGCCTTCCAGTCGGTCCAAATCTTTTCGGCAATCTTTTGCGCTTGCTCTTCGCCAGAGCAGTGCTTCATGAATTCTGGGTTCTTTAAGCAACCATCCAGAAACTTGACGTAGAGTTTCTCCATGGTTTCAAGTTGCTTCTTACCCATTGCCTTACGGAGCGTATCCGATTCGCCGCGCGTGAAGCCGCCTAAGAGACGAGAGAGCAACATCACCTGTTCCTGATAGACGGTGATGCCGTAGGTGTCCTTGAGGTATTTCTCCATCAAGGGGTGGTCATAGGCGATTTGTTCTTCGCCGTGTTTACGCTTGATGAAGGAGGGAATGTATGCCATCGGGCCTGGACGATAGAGCGCGTTCATCGCCACGAGGTCTTCAAAACGGTTGGGACGGAGGGAACGCAAATGCGCCTTCATGCCGTCCGATTCAAATTGGAAGAGGCCGTCTGTTTCACCACGCGAGAAGAGTTCGAAGGTGGCCTTGTCTTCAATGGAGATCTTGTCCATGTCGACGTCGATGCCGTGGGACTCTTTAATCGAGGCTAAGCAGGCCTTTACGACGGAGAGGGTTTTTAGGCCCAAGAAGTCCATCTTCAAGAGGCCGATGGGCTCCACGAAGTGTCCGTCATACTGCGTGGTCATTAAGGTTTCACCCGCAGTCGGCGAGATGGGAATGGTTTCCATCAAGGGGTCGCGACTAATAATGATACCGCAGGCATGCACACCGACATTGCGCGTGGTGCCTTCGAGGTTCATTGCGAGTTCAAGAATGCGTCGCTTCTGTGGGTCGTC
>JAGCML010000072.1 GCA_017646485.1 Kiritimatiellia bacterium | reverse complement strand
TTTTCAAAATAAGCCTTTTTCATCTTCAAAAAGGCTTTAGTTGTTTCAGAGGGTGTGGATTACGCACGCTGGCTCGCTGTGATTTGTGGGAGAGATGCAGGGTGACGCCGCACCCTGCGGCACTACTCATACGAATGCGGCTACGCCGCTCCTACTGACGCACGCACTGCGCAAATGAGCCTGCCCACGGCTGTAAGAAAGGGGCGACTATGCCGCTCCTACTGACGCACACACTTAAGGGGAGGAGGCTTCGCGCTGCATTGTAGCGATCTCTGACTGTTAAAAGAGTGGGCTGAGAGTATTTTGTCCACAGTGGCATGGTGAAGTGTTATTCACAGTGGATTACCGCTTTGTTATGGTGATGTCCTGTGTCGGTCCATTGTTGGACCGATTTGTTTGAGGTATCTGCTATTTCTATGAGAGCGACCGAAGGTAGAGGCCTAATGCACATTCGGCTTATCCCAAGGAGGGATAAGCCGAATGTTTTTGGTAAATGGGTGGATTGGGATTATTTGGTGACGCGGAGGCGGAAGAATCGGTGGGTGGTCAAATCTGCTGCTGCCCACGAGGCATCGGTTAAAGTGGCTTTACCTTCAAGTGTGATGGTGCCGTTTGCTGCTGTTTCTGGGGTGTAGATGACCTTTTGGAGCGTTCCATCCTCATTAAAGACTAAGTCCTTAATCTGCAGTTTGGCCGTGTCATCGGTGGGGTTGGTGCCGCAGAGGTATTCCTGCCAGTTGAGGAGACCGTCCTCGTCATAATCCTCTTCCGCAAGGGCCTTTAATTCCTCTACCGTTAATTCATCTACAGAGGTGTCAGCATCTGCCAAGTTGTACTCACGGAACCAGGCGCGCGGGATTTCCAAGGTTTCTGTATCAACGCTCCATTCAATGACGGTGCGAAGGGCAAGGGTGATGTCACGATAAACCACATTGCCTTGTGCTGTGCGTGCTTCAAGGGTGAGGATCATGCGCGAACCATCCAAAGCGTCTAACTCCGATGGATTAAATTCAGGGGATTGAATTGTGATGTCAAAGACGGATGCATTGTCCTGTTTCTCGATGGTGATGTCATCATCTGTAATGAGGGTGGTGCAGCTCGGCCATACGCGTATCTTGGTGACGTCATCGTTACAGGTCACGCGGAATGTCGAAGTGCCATACAAATCACCCTTCAGGAGGATGTCATCAATTAACGATGTGTCACCCATCGGGGTGATTGATTGAATGCTGGGCGTGGCAACGGCTTCATCGGTGAGGCGCGTGAAGGTTTCACCAAAGTGAACGGGGTCATTTTCGGCGGTTGTGGCGTTGACTTTGATGCGATAACGTGCGCCAACTTCTGGCATTAAGTTCGTGGTGAGGGCAAGCTTACGCGTAGCGGCTTTTGTAATGTTCTTTGTTTTCGTTGTGCCTGGTGCGTAGACGTTGTCGAGGATGAGGTTGGTCAAGGCATAATAGGGCGTTTGAGCGCTCTCTTCGTTTCCTTCCCCTTCATTTTCTTCGTTCCCGTCCTCTTCCCCTTCCTCCTCTTCATCTTCTTCCGCATCAGAGAGGGAGAGGCGTAATTTACAAAAACGATTAGCAACATTGGCTAAGGAGAGTTCAATAGCCTCGGGTAAGTCTTGATTCTTCTCTGGGAAGGTTGCGAGCGTTTTCCATGTCATGTCCTCTTCGTTCCATAATTGAACATTGACCATGGTGTTAAAGGGTTCTTCTTTATTGTTGCGCAAATCGGTGATATCAAAGGAGAAGGTGGTGTCTTCTGTTGGGATGAAGGCCTCTGGGAAGGCGTAGACCTCAATACCATATTGGGAGGCGTTGATGGTCAGCGCATCCGCTTGGTTGCCTGCTTCATCTTCAAGGGTGGAGATGCTAAAGAGGTTTTCATCTGCGGTGGCATCTTCGAAAGCATCTATCGTGTCGTAGGTTGTGGTTGCGTCAGCGGAGTAGGGCGTAGCTGACACGGTAAAGGAGGTAAAGTCCTCAGCGTGGTACTTGGGGACCATCCACGTCAAGGTGGGTAAGGCGTTTACATTGACGACCTTGGGCAAGGGGGTGACTTGTACTTGCATTTTGGGTGCATGACCCAGAACCCATGCATCAAGTTGTGTCGCATCTTCTTTCTTATTTTCTACGGTACCTGCGAGGTAGTAGCGATTGGACCCTTCCGTATCATTTTCGTTGTGTTTACTGTTGTTCCAACCGTAATTCAGTCTGAGGAAGGTTTCTCCTTCAGTTTCTTGGTAGCCACAGACAAAGATTGCGTGACCAGGAATGGATGCGGGCAAAGGCATACCATCTGAGAGGACCGTTTTGATATTCTGTAATTGTTCTTCGGTGAAGGGAACATTTTTTTCTTCCGTGGTATCTTTGCTCTCTGTCGTGCCGAATTCATACCAATCATTACTACAGCCATTAACAAGCGTGGTACCCGAACCGTCCGTGTCCGCAGCGTTAAACTCCATTTTGGCTATGATGTCAATGAGCAATCCAAGGCGTGCAACGTCGAAGCGGTCTTTTTCAGAGCTATAGAGGCGGGCCATTGTCTCTGCGCCAGATTCCAAAGTGTTGATTTCCCAATAGTGATTCTCGATTTTGTCCCACTGGATGGGGAGACCACCATGGAAGCGCATGTCATAATCAATGCGGTTGCCCTCGTCATCTTTTAAAACACTTGCGTGAGCGGTCAAGGTGTCTGCGTAAATCGTATCGATGCGTTGGGGCCATTCATAATACTTCATGATTTGTGTATACATGGTGGCCGCGCATCCCACGGGAGCACGATTGTGGTAGGCATTTTTAGCTGCAGACTCGGCGCCGAACTGGGGACAAAAGTCATTCCACGGTTCGCATTGGTTCCAATCGGTATTCCAGCCATCCTCTGATGTGAGATCCACACTGTCGGATAACCCCTCTTCTTCTTCACCTTCTTCTTTTTCCTCTTCCGTTACGGTGAAGAACTGGGCTTTAGGTTGAGGATTGAGGAGCGCCTCCCATTCGGCTTCAGCAGGCGTGAGTGATGTGGAGAAGGTGGCAACGGTTTGACTTTCCAACTGCTTTGCACGTCGGTGCATGCCAGACAAAAGGGTGAATTCAGGGCTCTTTTCGTTTGGTGTGGCATAGGTGCCGAAGCCATAGGCGAGCAACGGCGTTTGTTTTGTGCTTGCGGCGAAAAGCAGATGACCTTTCGGGGCCAAGTTGACGCACCACAAGTCGCCTAAATCAACCACAGAGGCGATGGAGGCATTCGGGAAGTTCTTTTGGAAAAGCGGCTTTGCCAAGGTGGTCGTGGCTGCGCGCATCACTTCCTCTTGCGTCGTCCATCGTGCGAAGAGAGAGGTGCTTGTGATGAGGGTGAATGTTGCCAAAAGCGTGAATTTGAAGGTCAAATTCATTTAGAATCCTCCCAATTTGAGTAGGTGGGGCGGAAATGAATGGTTACGAAGCAGAACGGAGAATGAAGCGGTTGAGGCTTATGTGTGGACGCTTGTAACGGATGGAAGGGTTAGGAGGCGGGAACAACCGTGGCGACCGCCATGGCAGAAATGCCCTCACGGCGACCAATAGCGCCAAGGCCTTCCACGGTGGTTGCCTTAAGGGAGACGGCATCCGTCGAAATTTGCATTGCAAGGGCGAGCTTTTCGCGCATGGCAGGCAGGTGGGGCATGAGTTTGGGGCGTTCAGCGAGAACAGTGGCATCCACATTGTTGATGCGCCATCCCTTTTCAAGGAGAAGGGCGGTGACCGCTTCTAAAAGTTTAACGCTATCAGCGCCTTTCCATTTGTCATCCGTGTCGGGGAAGTGTTGGCCAATGTCACCAGCGGCGATTGCCCCAAGGAGTGCATCCATAATGGCATGGGTGAGCACATCTGCATCAGAGTGCCCTAATAAACCATAGGCATGCGGAATTTCAATCCCCCCTAAAATGAGTTTACGATCTTCCACTAAACGATGCGTATCAAAACCAATGCCAGAACGAAACATAATTATTTTTAGCGGTAAGGTGAGGAAATGAATGGTGGGCCCGGAGGGACTCGAACCCTCACATCTCGCGATACAGGAACCTAAATCCTGCGTGTCTACCAGTTTCACCACGAGCCCTGGAAATGTGCGAAAGTGTACCATAAATGTGTATAAAAAGCATCTCTTTTCTTTGAGAATGTGATTATGAGAGGGGGATTACGAAAGGATGAAGGGGTGAAGATGAAATCAACGCATGCGAATGGAGGGGAGATATCGTGCCGGAAGCGGATGGTTGTGGGGATGAAGGGAAGAGAAAAGAAGGGATGAGACGTTAGTAGAAGGGGTTTTGTGATAAAATAACGCGCGTTTTTTATTTGAAAGGATCAGTAAAAATGGCAGATTCTAAGGCAGATTTTGCGGCGATGCTTGCCGCGGGTGGTTTGAATTATCGTAAAGGCTTCAATCCTGGTGAGGCGGTCACCGCACGTGTGGGGTCGACCAAGGGTAATTATGTGGTGCTGGATGTCGGCGCAAAGGATGAAGGCATCGTCAATAAAGAAGAATTCATTTTAGAAGATGGCACGCTTCGTGCGCAGGAAGGCGAACGCATTAAGGTGTGGTTCGTGGGTATGCGTCAGGGCAATATGACCTTTACGGCACGCAATAAGGCCGTGGGCCGTGGGGATGCCGTGTTGCAACAGGCCTATGAAGCCAAGACGCCTATCGATGGTATTGTGAAGGCAGAGGTGAAGGGCGGCTATGAAATTGATCTCGCTGGTCAGCGTGCTTTCTGCCCTTACTCGCAGATTGGGCTCTATCGTACGGAACCTGCTGAAGTGGTTGGTACACGTCAGACCTTCTTGATTACGGAATATGCCGAAGATGATCGTGGCTTGAATGTGCTCGTTTCGCGTCGTGTACTCTTGGAAAAGGAACGCTCGGAAAAGCGCGCGGCACTCTTTGCAGAACTCGCAGAGGGGCAGACACGTGAAGGTACCGTGACGCGCATTATGGATTTCGGTGTATTTGTGGATCTCGGTGGCGCAGAAGGCCTGGTGCCGATGCGCGAACTCTCTTGGGAACGCAATGTGAAGGCCGATACGCTTGTGAAGATTGGCGATACGGTCGAAGTGCTTGTGTTGAGCGTTGATGTCGTAACCGAACGTATTTCGCTCTCCTTACGTGCATTGCGTCAGAATCCTTGGGATGCATTCACGGCACAGTATCGTGCAGGTGATGT
>JAGCML010000071.1 GCA_017646485.1 Kiritimatiellia bacterium | reverse complement strand
CTTTTCCCGTTGGGGAGGGTGCAAAACGTATGCGAACTTGCTCTGCCATATCTACAATCCTTCTTGAAATAACTAAACAAAACCTTTAAATTGTACCATATTTCCACCCCTTTCCTAAGGGATGAAGTATGACTTCCCATGAGATAAAAGCGGAAATGGGCGATTGACGACTTTAGCGCCGCCCTACCCTGCCCAAAGGCATCAGCTAATCACCTCTTAAAAGGCGCTTTTGTAGGCCTCATAGAGAGCCTGTGCGAATACCGCATGCAGTTCTTGTGCGGTGCTCTCTGCAGGGAGGAAATGCGATACGCCATGATGTGCCGCCGGCTGACCAGGACGAGTCACCAAGAGATTCACGCGCACTTCCAACGGAGAAGGTGCTGCGCCAGGAGGCGTTTGGAGCGTGGCAGGGTCATGCTCTACCACACAGTAGTCACGCACCTCAATCTTAATCTTGTCAGGGCATTCAGCCTTGAAGACCGTAACATCCTCAAGCGCGCGTGCAAGAGCGACCTCTAATGGTGCGTAATACTGCACCTCACGGCAGAGCCGAACCGTATGATCCGTCTGGAAACAAAGTGGCGCGCTGTACGCTCTCAAATCTTCTGCCATCCGCAAACGCAAGCCTGCAGCTGGAGAAGTGACAGGTTCAAGCGTGTTGTTCACGGGAAAGACTGCGTATTTCGGACGCAACGGCGTCGAGGCGCAACCGCACAATAAGGTTACAAATGCGAAGAAAACAATGCGCTTTTTCATGGTTATCTCCTTATTCCTCATCATCGTCAAAGATTAAACGCGAGGGTTTTTCGCGCAATTCATCCACCAATGCCTCCAGAGAAGCAACCGTACGAGAAAGCGCACTCAAGGTTTGGTCGGTATCTTCGCCAATATCATTCATGTCAATCTCTCGGCGTAACTCCGCCAATGTCGCATTCACGGTGGAGAGGGTCTGCTTCAATTCCGTCAAGGCCTCTGTCATCGTATTCAGCGTCGCATCTGTGCTTTCATGCAACTGCGGAATTGCCTCTCGCATTGAGGCCGAAGCGGCGACCAAATTATCCGCCAATTGATTCACCTTCGAACCAAAAGCCTCGGTATCTAAGGCCGTAAACATCTGTTCAAGCGATGCGGCTTGCTTTGAAAGGGATTCGCCTAAAGAGGTCAACGTCGCCATGAATTGTGGGAGATTAGCCTCGCTCACCGTCTGATCAATATTGGTCGCCAAATCCTTAATGGCTTTCACCGTCTCTGCGAAGTTCACCTTACGCAATTCCTCACCCAAGTCTTCCACCACGTCAACGAGGTTCTGTAAGATGGTGGGCGTGGAAGGTACGTAGTTTTCTTTCGGCGTCCAGACGAAGGGCAAAGGCTTCTCCTGAGCAATGGCGTGGTCACGATTGTAGTCAAGATTCACAAAGACAATGCCCGTGATGCCCTGCATGCCCAAGGAGGCGCGCATGCCACGTTCCACCATTTGCTTCAATCGTGCTTCGGTATACGCAGGATAATCCTTCAGATTAATGGAACACAAGACGCGGATGTACATCAACGAATGGAAGAGTTCGCGTGAATGCTCCGCCTCTAATACGGCCGGATCATCCTGATAGGTGTCCACCGCGAAGGTGATGGACTCCACCTTTCCGATGGGCACCCCGCGAAACTTCACCGAACCGCCCACATCGAGTCCCTGG
>JAGCML010000070.1 GCA_017646485.1 Kiritimatiellia bacterium | reverse complement strand
GGCAACCCTTAACCGATTGGCACCGCCGCAAATCGGCCGCAAGGGCAATCTCATGGAGTGGCTCATTGACCGTGACCCCGAAACCGATCACCGACACACCTCCCATCTCTTCGCACTTTACCCTGGCACCACCCTTTCACCGCAGACGACTCCTGCGCTTGCGAAGGCTGCTGAGTGCGCCCTCTCCTTTAGAAAGACCACTGGCGACAGTCGACGTTCGTGGGCTTGGGCATGGCGAGCCGCCTTATGGGCACGCCTCAAACAAGGCGACAAATCCCATCAAATGGTGCAAGGCCTCTTACGCTACAATGTGCTCAATAATGGCTTCGCCTCCCATCGCATCCCCCTACAAATTGATGGCAACTACGGCATCGCTGCAGCCATGTTAGAGCAACTCGTCTACACGCGTCCAGGCCTCATTGAACTCCTTCCCGCCCTTCCGACAGCCTGGCCCAATGGTAGCCTAAAAGGCATGCGTGCGCACAATGGACTTACCCTTGATTTGAAATGGCAAAACGGTCGCGTTACCGAATGGAAGATTAATGCCTCCACCCCAACACCACTCACGCTCATTGTGAATGGCGAAACACACCACCTCACAGCCCCCTGCCAAAGCAACACCACACGCCCCTAAGCGCTGAAGCCCTGCAAATGCGCCCTCGCTCGCACAACGCAGGAAATAAGGGTGGCAGATTACAGACGGGGGTAGCCCCCGGTTACCGCACCCTCACACCATCAAGCCCTGAAAGGGCGGCAGAACACCTCCGTGAGATTACCTTCTGTCGCCCTTTCAGGGCTTGAATTTTATTTTTTAGAGACCGGGGGCTACGCTCGCTTTGCTCGCTTACCCCCGGCTGTAAACCGTCGCCCTTTCAGGGCTCAAAAGACCGCCTACCCGCCACTGTGTCATAGCCCCCCGTCCTTTGCACACATCGTACATTAGCGCACGCTGGCAGTGCTTCACATGCATCGCAGATGCGTTGGCTTTTCGTGGGCGAAGCCTAGTGTTACGAAAAGCTCGACGCATCCTAGCGTTTATAGTGTTAAAATCCACACATGCAGTCCTGCGGCGTAGCCGCTCATTCATCATTCATCATTCAACCATCGCCCTTTCAGGGCTCAAAAGGTCGTCTTCTACTATTATTGATACGAATAAATTAGGGGAGCGTCTGTTTAGACGCTCCCCTTTTCGGTATTACGAGGCGAGAGGCACTCGTTTGAGCCTATGACGCTATGTTATGCGCGCGGCTGTGCCTCCATAGAGAGACGAAGGTGAATGAGCGCATCACGAACGCGTAAGTTCGGGCTATTGATTTCCTGTACGAATGCTTCATCATAGAGATTCGCGTAGGTTTTATCCGAAAGTTTTTGAACTGCATTAGCGATACCGCCTACACGGTCTGCAAAGAACTGCATCGCAATGTGGACGATGTGCATCTTCATTTCCGCCGTAGTTTCGTCGGTGATAATTCCTTCGTTACGCAATTCGTTTTCCAAATACGTCAAGTTGAACTTGAGCGTCGTCAGGAAGAGGGCGCGATTGGAGTTGCTCTTGAGCGAACTTGCCTTACCGTCCATACCAGGGAGTTCAAGCGGATGCTGGAAATCCTGCGAGATACGCGCAATCGTCTTAATCACCGATGCGTCAATCGCACCACCTGCATAGGCTTCCACATAAGCCTGCACCTTCGCGACGCTTCCTTCCATACGCTCTGCAGTAGCGCGTTCCTTATCCTTAGCCGAAAGCATGTCGAAGAAAATCGGTACGGCCATTGTGCCGAGACTCTTCAATGCGGGCTGGAGGTTAGAATTCACCACATTTGCAATTGCATAGACAAAGGCGCCATCTTCTGGAGATTCCGCGCGATCAGGTGCATGCATTTCAAACACCTGCTGATAGGAACGAACAGCCTTCACAAAGGCGCGTGCCAATTCCTTCGCAGCGGTATCCGTGAGAGCAATATCATCCCCATCGCGTGCAGCGAGGAATGCGGCCAACTTCGTACACACGTCTTCGCCGAGATTCGTGTACATATCAACATTACGACCACCAAAGATATTACAGGTCTTTGCTTCAGTCAAACGTTCAACGAAAGGCAAAATGTACGTATCAAAGGTTTCACGGTCAGTGAATGCCACTTTGAGTTCATCAATCATCACGGGCAAACGCGTGTTGTCAAAGGTATTTGTGCGGCTCACCATTGACGAACCGAAGTGCGGTTCCAATTCGCGGGCGAGTTGCTTATTCGTCTTGCCTTCCTCATGATTAAGGAAACGCTTCAATGCTGCCAATGCATCACGCACGCCGGCACTGACCGATTCCGTTCCTTCAGGAATCGTAGGCACCCCTTCAAGCGGCGCTATGGAAAGACGGTTCATCGCGAGGCTCAACTCATTCATGAGCGTATTCATTTCCTCCACGGCACCACCGAGGCGCATCTGGCACTGGGCAAAGTTGTAAATCGGCCCAGGAATTTCAATACCATGACGCTGCAAGCACATGAGTGCGGCGAAAATACGGCGTCCTGCATCAGTCGTTGTGCCTTTATTGAGGATTTCATGAAGCTCACGCGTCAATTCGCCGTTTGTATTCTTATTATCGTACTCTGCGCGACCTTCGGCAGAAATGAGCGCCTTAAAGGAGGCTTCAAAGTAGTTCTCACGACCATACATTGCCGCGGCCATCATCTTGAGGACGTGGGTGCGCTCTTCCTGCGTCAAGTGTGTCGCATTACCGAAGTCAATCACCGTAAGCCCATCACCATCGGTCATGATGTTACCCGCATGGAGGTCGCCATGGTAGAAGCCATTACCATAAAGGGCTTCCTGCACCCACTTCTCGGTGAGCATCAAGAGATAATCCTGACGCGTCTTCGTGTCATTGTACAAGTGAATCAACTGAGCCTCTGCCGCACGGAGACTACCTGCATCCTTGAAGAATGCCTGACCCGATGCATTCACGTTACCCAGAATTTCACGAACCTTTTCACGCGTATTGGCCATGAAGCGGTCATAGGTTTCACCCGGAGCCTTCTTAAGAATGAGCGAATCCATCGTGGGCGGCACCGAAGGATGCACTTCCATCGAGTGGAGCTTATTCATCGTCACCACGCGCTGCTGCGTCTTAATCACACCGTCGGTATAAATCATCACGGGCTGTTCATAGACATTACGTGCGTAGTTGATGTTTGTCTTTTCCTTAGTGAAGTCAAGTTCTTCGAGGATACGTGCATACTGCCCCTCGAAGGTCTTCTCCATACCGGGCGTGTCCTTGGCGGCAGCAATGAAGCGACGATATTCGTTCTCAATGATGGTCTTGACATTGGGACGAAGGAGTTTAACAACACATTCCTCACCATTCGGATGCTCGTCCGTAATCATCTTGCACAAGAATGCTTGACCCACCGAGGCCGCACCCAACGAACGAATCACTTGGATTGACTTAATCGCACCATTAGAACGATTCACAATATCCAGCATGTGCGCCTTCACAATCGTTTCAGGAATCGGCTGAAGATTGGACTTCATGTCCTTAAGTGCATCGCGCATATCTTCGCCAAAGGCATCCACAGGAAGTGCCTGAAGCATCTTCTGGAGCAACGGACCTGCACCCTTGAAGAGGGCACCAACAATTTGGCCAGGCGTAGAATTAGCATCGGTATTGCGGAACAACGATGCGAGCATCTGGCGGCCTTCCTGCGGCGTAGCACCCACGAAGTAACGCAACAACACTTCATTCATGAACTTACCATAACCGCACGACGAATCGGTCAATGCGCCGCCGACAAGACGGTCAAACGACTGCTGCCAAATGGGCGATTCTTCTCGCACTTCGGCCTCGCCGGCATCTTCAGGCATATTGGCACGCAACTTATCGTTAATCGTCTCCTGAATCTGCGCCATCGCCGTTTGCACCAGGCCATCCATTGCCTCGTCCAATCCTGCGATCTGCGGAATCATGCCCAGAATTGCTTCTGACAACTGCTCTTTCGTTACCACATTCGTAAGGATGGCGCCTTTCAGCACCTGAGCCGCCCCAATCTTGTCGGCCACAGCCGTTGCACGATCTGCCTCGGGGAGCGAAGCGACTTCCAGCATCACCTTAAACGCGGCCTTATAGACACCCTTAATAAGCTGCGCCTTCATGCCGTCGGCTTTCGGCAAAGCCTCGGTCATTTCAGCAAAGCGTTCAACCAATACCGTACGCATCGGTTCGGCAAGACCCGCAAGCGTTTCTGCGGGATTCATCACGACCTCAATAAAGGTGTCGAGATCATTCTTGAGCAAGTTGAGAATACGCTGACCGCCTTCGCCCTTACGCTGCGCCTCATCGTAGGAGATGATATCGCTATTCATAATCAAATCAGCGAGGAGATTACGAGCCTTCTCCTGCGTTGCGGCGAAACGCGCCTTCGGATCAAAATTAAACATACGAGGCGCAACAGGACGTTTGTCAAGCACCACCTTGCGGTTCAAATCGTCAACGCTCGTCCGCACCATTGCCGCATGGAGATCGCGAATTTCTTCACCCGTAAAGACGTCATTACGCGTATAGGTCGAAAGCAACGCATTAGCGACGTTCTTATTCACAGCGCCCGTCTCTGTCGTGTAATACCCCTTGAGCGCATTCGCTGCAATCGTACGAAGCATTGCCGTAGGCACCGTGGCAAAGGAGGATGCTGGAATTTCCAAACGGTCAGCCACAATACGCAAACAAATCTCACGTGTATGCGAGGTGGTCTCTGGCACATCTGCGATATCCGTAGCAGAAAGTTCGGGCAACATCTTCAAGATGGTTTCCGTACCAAAACGGTCGACATGCGACACCATGTCCGACTCAAAGATATTGATAAAGCCTGCCGCAGACTGCGCACCCGTCACCTTCATACCATTCACCGTAATGTGTAGCAAGCCGTGCGCAGACTGGCTCAACGTAACGGTCTTTTCATTGAAGACAAACGTTTCTTCCTTTACGCCGCCATCCTTTGCGAACGCACGCAGCTTCGCAATCATCATCACCATATCTTTACCAGCGATGCCCGTATTGGAAGGCAATTTATCACCCATAAAGAGCGCAATTGCATCTGACGTACGGCCTGGCTTAAGGGACTTCAAGGGGTCAATCAATTTATTCGTGTGATAGAGTTTGAAGAGCGTCTTTAAATCCTCTGTTTTGATCGCCTTCACATCCTTATGCAACACGCGATGATAGAAGGCCGGCAAATCGTCAAACTTAAAATCTCTCAAGCGAGCAAGGGACATCAATTTATTGAGGTCATCCCGCATCACAGTCGCAGGATCATAACCACAGTCCTTAACAAACTTCAGCATTGCAGAGAAGTCCTCTGTATTAAAGCCCCACTGTTGCTGAACAAAGTTATCCGCGGTACACTCATCAAAGGGTATATCGGTCCCCACACTCATAACCTGAGCCGTCGTACCAATCGCATTTAAGAAATCAACCGAAATATTCGTTGGCAATTCACGATTCATCAACGCCTGATAAATGCTCGGCCCAGTGAGCGCACCTCCTGGCCCCTGCCCATGAATCATGGTGAACATCGTCCTGATATTCGTGGCATTGCACTGCATGCAAAGATGGAGCACGTGAAGTTCGCGTGCATCCAAAGAACGCAACATCGGTATTGCGTTATCAGGCATTCCGTTGCTGCCAAGCACACGGATGAAATCGTTCAAATTCTTATCCGCGTAACGTTCTGCAGGCAATTCCGAGATCAACGATGCCACCGCCCATGCCATGCGTGCTTCAGGCGTTTTACGATTCGTTGGAGCCTTCGCCGCAATTTCTTCCAAAAAGCGATCCAGGTCCAACCCTTCATAGGGTTCTGCCACATTGCGCACCTGTGCCGCGGCACCTGCTTCCTCGTGGTTAAGGATGACGACATCCGTCATAGCAGGAATATTTTTCATCGTCAAAATCGTCTCATCCGCGTAACGAAGCGCAGGATGATCAGCATAGGCGGGGTTTGCAAGTGTAAGATTGTTGAAGAAGGCGTTCAAAGCCTGACGCAACGAAAAGATTTTGCCAATCCTCGTCTTAAAAGGTTCAGGCAACGTAGTCAAATCAAGCGTAGCGGTTGGGTCATTCTTCAGGGTGTTCGCGATGTTGACATCTTTCTCAAACAACGCATCCATCTCTGCCGAGTAGGTATTAAGAAGACGGGTACTTTCCGCTGTAATGTTAGCATACATCTGCGCAATCGACATCGTGGGTTCAACGCCACGGCGCATCAAGGGCGAAAAGCCCTCTTGTATGGCTAAACGTTCGTAAGTATTGTAGGCGACATGCCAAGCTTCGCCATAACCTGCCGATTCGCCAAAACCAATATCCACCGTGAAACGGGTCATTGCTTGGGATTCCGAAAGGAAGGGATCCGCAGCCATACGCACCACACCCGTTTCAAAGTTATCTGCATCCTTGAGCGAGGCCTTCAAGTAGGCAGCAATCTTACCGTCTGCGTCCGGCACGGAAATCGTACGCGAAATGCCACGCCCTGTCTCATCCGAAGCCACCGCACAAAGCGCAAAATAGTGACGCAACGCATTCGCACGATTTGTATTTGGCGGCAAAACTTCACCGGACTTCAACTTCGTCAAGGTTTCCATCGCCAGACTGACATCGGCATCAATCTTTTCCTTGATGTCATTAATTTTCGATGCGAGATCTGTAGACTTAATTCCCTTTGTGTAAGGCTTAAGCGCGCTCAAGGGAATATCAAAGCTCTTTTGAGAAACCCAAGGGATATCAAGCGTGAGCGGCTTACGCCCTTCAGCAATCGCAATACGGTCAAACGCAGCCTCCATGTATGCCGAACGCTTAAGATATTCTGCAAAGTCTGCGCGAATCGCATTCGCCTCCTGACGCGTAGGTGCGGCCTTTGCCGTAACATCACAAATCGCCGACATCACCGCGCGAATACGACGCATCGTAAGCGGACGCGAAGAGGTGACATATCCTTCCTGAAGCTTGAAATCCTCAATCTTCAGCACATTACGCACCTCCTTTGGAAGATCATTCAGCGACGACACACCAAAAGCAGACTTCAATGCATCCGCAAAATTTCGACGCACGATATTATTCGCTTCAAAAGTAGACTTATTTGCTGGAATTTGTCGAATGGTGAAACGCCCCAGGTTTCCTTCCTGCGCATTGTCACACTGGATGCGCGTGCTACCACTCAAGTTGGTATTGCGCGCAATCGCATCATTAAAAATCTGAAGTTTAGTGAGATCAATTGCCATAACGTACCTCTTTCACCAAGAACTTATTAAAATTTGTTGACTCGGCCTCGATTAGACCATCATGTGATAAATATCCAATGCTGACTCGGACGTTTCGACTTCGTCGTGTTGCCCCTTGTCTTCTTTCTTTTGACCATTGTAGTCGCGAATAATGCTTGTCCAGGCTTCCAATTGATTGACGAACCGCTCAACTTCGTTGAAGAAAGCCTCGTCATCCAATTCTGCGCAGGCCAACATACGATTCAATGTCAGGCGATTACGCTCTCTATCAATGGAGAAAACTGCCCCTTCCGTCTCACGAAAACAGTGCTGCGCTTCAAGC
>JAGCML010000069.1 GCA_017646485.1 Kiritimatiellia bacterium | reverse complement strand
GGTGTGGTCTGAACGAGGAATAATGATAGGCTTATTCTTTTTACGGAGAAAAAACATATGGTTAAAACTTTCAGAAAAACGGCTTTAGCGTCTTTACATAATGATTTAGTATCGGTAAGCGCAAAGGCTTAGCTTTGTGCTTACCATGAGTTTTCTTCTGCCTGACGACGCTGTCTTTCTTCCTTTACATTACGCTTATCATCGCGTTCACCAGCGAGACGAACTTTCTCATATTTATCATTCAATTGCTGGATTTCTGCAAGGAAGGGGGAATCCTTCAGGCGTTTTTGATACTTCAATTCTTCTGCTACTGCTTTTGCATACGCATTTTTATCGCGCACCCATTCAATTCGACTGTGGGCATACTTAGGGTCGCCTTCGTCAGGAATATTGGTGAATGCACCGATGAAAACGGCATTGCGGATGAATAAGGCCCATTCGTTTTTGACCTTTTTCGTATTGCGACTGCCAGAAGTTGTGAAATTATTACGGAGTAAAGCCGTGAGGTCTGCGCCTGCTTGCGTGTTACCGAAGTTGGTATTACGTGCCATCGACTTGTCGCCTGTGCACCCATCGGTTACGCTCACAAAGTAGTTGGCAAAACCTTGCAAAAGGTCGAGAATCTTAGAGGCATTTCCCTTACGTGCAGCGGCAAGTCGGAAAATGACATCGGTGTTTGCAACATTCTTCAACATCGCAGAGCGCAAAAGGGCCTCTTGTTGCGCCACAGAAGCATTTTTCCAATCTTCGGATGCGGCGGTGTACATGTCGAGAATGTGGAGCGCCATGCGGGAGTCTTCCCACGATTCCAAGCCGACATTCATCGCTTCACAGAGACCAATGTGCCAACGAATGTTATTGCGCAAATAGTTGTCCGAGTTCCCACCAGTCATCGGCTGGAAGCCTGTCAACTTTGTTTTGGCATCGGTTACAGGTCCGTAGATAGGCGGAAGTTCCCAACCCACAGTAGATACCGCAATGGTATCCACCGAGTGATGCATGTCGGTGTAGTACTTTCCGTTACGATAGGAATAGGTCATAAATGCGCGGTGACCTGGTTGTCCCATGCCTTGAGCAGGGGTACCGATGGAGCGTTGGGCGAATTCAGCCATGGTTGAAAGGCGACCGCAAACACCGCCATCTGTCAAAATGCGTGGCGTCGCATCAGGATGCCACGGACCATCTGCATAACGAATCTCTGGCTTCGTGTAGTCAAAAGAGTAGGTGGCATAACCAGGAACTTCCCCTTTACCCTTGTAGTAATTCCACCAGTAGGTTGATTCATCTAAGGGATCTTGCTGGGTTAAGAGGAGCAAGAGCGGCCAAGGGGCTTTTGACAAGGGGAAGAGAGAGGAACGTTCTGCGCCCTTTTCTTCATAACGCATGATGCGAAGGCAGAGGTTGTCAATAATCGGACCACTCATGCGGGGCGGATAACGCTCTGCCACATGGGCAATCTTATCCCATGGCAATTGCTTCGGTTCGCGTCCATTCGAAAGTTTAATGCCTGTTTTGTTGTAAAAGTCGTGAGACGAAAGGCTCATGATTTCATAGATTTTCGTCTTGGCATTCTTCTTAAGCCAATTGACCGTGTGCTTAGCGTCATTATCATTGCCGAGGTCAAATTGACTATGGAGTTGTTGCACCCAACGTTGCTTGGTGCGTTCATCTTTGTAGATGTTGCCATTAGAGTCACGGGCCAGAGCGGCATCGCTTAAGAGCGGTACATCATGGTTGATGGACCAACCCTGACGACGGGAGACGTCTTGTTCCAGTTCTGCCTTACGCTTGGGGTCCCAAGTGAAGTTACGGCTTGAAATCATGCCGTAACGGTCTGCAGAGAGGGAGCTATCCAAGAGGCGTTCGCCGCGATATTTGACGGCAAAGGCAATGAGTAACTGTTGGTATTTCTCTGCATAGACTGGACCGACTAACTTTGCCAGTTTGACAAAGTTGTGCACCACATTGGGATTGGGCGGATACTCCAAGGCAAAGGTTGCATTTAAAACCGCCGGATGTTCATTCAACCATTCCCAAGTCTTTTCGCTAAACTTCAAATGGGGGGTGATGAGGTTGAGGCAGTGGTCAAAATAGGCTTCACGAACATCATCGTTGAAGATGAAGCCAGAGCTGTAGAGGGCTGCATCAAGCCAACGCAAATCCCCGTTGTCTGTGATGGGGATAGGTTGTTTATAGGCGCCTAAATCCTTTCCCTGAGCCAGCGCAAAAACAGGGAGCAATACCGCAACGGCAAATAGTAACTGTTTCATACCTATTAAAATAGCAAAAATACATCCTTTTTTCAAATTAAAAGACGCAAGCGTTTTTATGAGATGAGAGGGTGAAGAGAGGGGAAATAGATTTGAATACTGAAATTATGGTTGGCGATAGATAAAGTATGATAAACTGATTGGCGTAAGAGTGAATTGCAAGTTCAGCTTTGTAAGTGGCGGACTGGAGGTTAGATAAGATGTTTAGAGAAATGATTTCGCAACTGGTAGATGTTCAAAAAGCGATGCGTTATGGCTTGCTTTTAATTGGCTTAGGTTGGGCGCAGGCGGGGTTTGCTTGGATGGCGCCTTGGGCACCTCAATTGAAAGCAGCACCCGTTAAGATTCAGACCTTCTCTGAAGAGACAATGGCAGCATTCTTGAGTTTGTTGGATACTGATTTTGCCAGTTACGAACATCATGCGGAATACTGTGCGGGTGGTCGAATTGATTTAAATGGTGATGAGATTGATGACTACGTCTTCATTTTGCCTTGGATGGGATGTGGTTTAGCCGCGCAAGGCTATATGGCACATTTCATTGTCTCTGGCGGAGCGAATGGCCGCATGGAGACCGTTGTTGAGGGGTATGACATTGCTCTCTCTGACCTTGTGCAAGTGAATGGAAAGATTTACTTTAGGCATTCGAATTTCTTTCAGTATTTTGAAAAGAGTGATCATAATCACTGGGTCTATCAGATGTTTACCTTTGACCGAGAGGGTAAAATGCAGTGTGCCAATGCGGATTTTGGTACATCTTTTCCTGCCGCAACGATCTATTATCACAATCCTAAATTTAAACGTGTCCCCCTTACGGCAAATGATTTAAAAGAAATTGCCACGCGTTCCTCCTTCGTTTCGCGGAAATATATCCCTGCGCAACGAAAAATTGAGAAGATAGACTAACCCTTTTGTCTCTCATGAAAGCATCAAGGTAACGTAATATTCCATGAAGAGAGCGGCGAGATTTCTCGCCGCTTATCTTATGTTTTACCCGTACACTTAGGACTTGAAGTGGGCTTTAGATTGAATTGATGATTTTACGAAGACGGCTAAGGCGACGGTCGGGGTCTTCAATGGGAAGCGAAAGGTGGGTGTAATTCCGCACTGGCGCATGGTTGAGCTTGGCATAACAGAAGAGAAAATCTTCTGTAACTTCTACCTTCGCAAGCGATTTTTCAGCGGCGAGCATGCGAAGGGAGGCCAGTTTAAAGGCGCGTTGGGCGGCTTGAGGCAAGGGACCATAACGGTCAGCAAGTTCAGCCTTTAGAGTTTTGAGTTCGCCTTCGTTGATGGCTTCAGCGATGCGTCGATAGACATTCATGCGTTGCGCATCGTCTTCCACGTAGTCATAGGGGATTGCGGCCGCATTGTCACCTTCGGAACCTGGTGAAGCGTCTAAGAAGTCAAAGGCGATTTCAACATCAACCAGATTGGGAATCCGTTCACCTTTCAGTCTGGCAACCGTACGACGAAGCAACTGACAATAGAGCCCAAAGCCGATGGCGGCGATGTGTCCGCTTTGCGCTGCGCCGAGTAAATTGCCCGATCCACGAATTTCTAAGTCGCGCATGGCAATCGCATAACCTGCACCAAGGCCACTGTGACGGCGAAGGGCTTGCAAGCGTTTGCGTCCATCGCTATCAACATAGCCATCCGGCGGCAATAAAAGGTAAGCAAAGCCTTTAACTGAAGAACGTCCCACGCGTCCACGGAGTTGGTAGAGGTCTGCTAAACCAAAGCGATCTGCGCGATCAATCAGAATGGTGTTGGCGCGTGGGATGTCAATGCCACTTTCAATAATGGTGGTAGAGAGAAGAATATCTGCTTCGCCTCGCTCGAATTGTTGCATGGTTTCTGCCAATTCTCGTGCTGGCATTTGACCATGCCCAACCAATATCCGTGCTTCAGGAAGAAGGGATTTGAGTCTGGAGTAGATATGCCCAATGGTGTGAACGCGGTTGTAGAGGTAGAAGACTTGACCACCACGTGCTAACTCTTTGTGAATGGCGGTGATGAGTAAATCATCTGTATCCCGTTGAATAATGGTTTCAACCGCGACACGATTGAGTGGAGGCGTCTGGATAAGGGAGAGATCGCGTGCCCCTGTGAGGGAGAGATAGAGCGTGCGTGGAATGGGAGTGGCACTCATGGTCAAGACATCAACAAGGGCACGAAGGCGCTTGAGACGTTCTTTATGGGCCACACCAAAGCGTTGCTCTTCGTCAATACTGAGTAGACCAAGGTCTTTGAAGTTGACATTTTCAGAGAGCAGGGCATGCGTGCCGATTAAGATGTCCTCTTCACCTCGTTCTGCCGCTTCGCGAACTTGGCGTCGTTGTGCCAGCGAACGGAAACGCGAGAGCACTTCAATACGAATAGGAAAATGGGCCATGCGGTCACAGAAGGTGGCATAGTGCTGTTCGGCAAGAACGGTTGTAGGCGCAAGGAGTGCCACTTGTTTGTGATTGGTAACTGCGATAAAGGCTGCTCGCATGGCGACTTCTGTTTTTCCGTAACCCGCATCTCCACAGAGGAGTCGGTCCATCGCAACAGGTGCCGCCATGTCTTTTTTGATTTCCTCAATGGCACGTGCTTGGTCTGGGGTCTCTTGCCAAGGGAACATCGCTTCAAATTCTGCAAGCCAAGGGTCGGAGAGATCAAAGGCAAAACCTGGAATTACTCTACGTCGTGCTTGTGTTTCCAGTAAACCAGCGGCAAGATCTTCAATGCCACGTTGCGCGGCTTCGCGTTCTTTTGACCAACGTTTTCCGTCAAGCGAGTGGAGGCGAACCTTATGGGCGTCGGGGCCGATATAGCGTGAGAGAAGGTGCGCATGTGCGGTAGGGACGTGTAACTTCGCACCATCAGCGTACTCTAAAGAGAAGACTTCTGTGCGTTTACCATTGAGAATGATTTCGGTAAGACCGGTGAAGCGTCCGATACCATGCGCCAAGTGAACAACGAATTCGCCAGGCTCGACATCAAAGGAGTACTCTAAACGTTGGCCAGTAACCGCTTGATGCGTCTTACGAATCTTTCGCCAGGTGCGTTGCGTGGGATAGAGGTCACGCTGAGAAACAACGGTTAGATTGAGATTTTTGAGGGTAAATCCCTCTGAAAGGGAGGCATTAAAGAGGGTAATCGGTGTTTCGGGCGGCAGTTCATGCGAAAGCAGTTCGTGGGCTGCTACGGTATCAACACAAATAAAGATTTTCTCGCGTTTTCTGGCACGTGTATCCAAATCAACGAGCATTTCTTTACGAATTCGCGCATAGAAGTCTGGATGATGCGTGCCACCCTTGCCGGCGATCTCTTGAACACCATTAATGGACGTCGCCGCGAGGGCAATCGCTGGAATATTGGGATAGAGCGGTTCACCTGTACGACAGATGTAGGATTGTGCTTTGGTGAGGTGCTGATTGAAAAAGGCGAGATTGTCTTTTCGAGACGAGATGGGGGGAAGTTGTTGTAAGGTTGCTTCAATGGCTGGCGTGTCATGAATACAGATCGCACAGTCAAGGAGTTTGGGGAGGAGTTGAGTCGTCTTGAATTTGGTGTTGGGAGCTGGGGCGATGGTGACGGAGGCCTCTTTTCCAGTAGAACATTGCGTCGCAGGATCAAAGCGCCGGCAACTCTCAATGTCATCTCCAAAAAACTCAAATCGAACCGGCGTAGCGTCGCCCGCGGCCCAGAGATCAAGAATGCCACCATGGATTGCGAAGGTGAGGGGTTCGACAACGAGTTCCTCCCGACGATAGCCAGCGTCTGTTAAACGTTTAGCCAGCTTTTCAAACGCAACGCTTTCTCCGAGGGATAGCGTTAAGGTCGCCTCGTCTAACTTGGAGGGGTCTGGAATGGGTTGCAGTAATGCGTGAATGGAGGTGATAATGAGGCAGAGCGCATCCTGCTTCAAGATGGCACGCACTTGGGCGATGCGTTCACCTGTTACGAGGGCTTGCTCATCATCTGCGGGTGTCAACGTGAGAAGTTGGAGGTCTGGTGCAATGATTGATGCATCTGCAACGGCCTGCTCAGCTAAGTCTGGCGTCGGTAAAATGAGCAATCTGCGCGCATCATTTAGCGCAATTGCGGTGAGGACCGAAACTGGAATAGGTAAATCCCCCGTTGCAAACGCATGCTCCTTGCGTGGAAGAATTCCCGCAAGGAGGGTTTTGAATTTGGGGAGAATGTCACCTAAGTGTTTCATGTTCCGCTGGGTTTTAGTGTGCTGCCAACCAATCTCTGGCTGAAGAAATCGCCACGGGTAAGGGGACGGGCAGGGGAATAACCGTTTCCATGATTTCTTTAATCAGTGGTGTCACGATTTCAACCTCTTCCTTGGGAAAATCAAAGAGGAGTTCGTCATGGATTTGCAAAATCATCTGCGTACGAAGATTGCGGGCATTTAATTCTTTCTGAATCTTCACCATCGCAAATTTGATGATGTCTGCTGCCGTACCTTGAATTGGCATGTTGAGGGCGATACGTTCTGCTGCGGCACGAACAGCACCATTGCGTGAGGTCAAGTCTGGCAATGCGCGGCGCCGCCCGAAACGTGTCTCGGCATAACCCTTTGTACGCGCCGTTTCAATTAAGGTCTGCATGTATTCTTTTACAGAGGGGAAGTGACCAAGAACGGCTTCAATGAGTTGTTGCGCTTCTTTGCGAGGAATGCGAAGGCGTTCGGCGAGTCCGAATGCTGAGATGCCGTAGAGAATGCCGAAGTTGACCATCTTACAGCGAGCACGTTGTTGGGGCGTGACCTCTTCCAGCGGCACATTGTAAACGGCAGATGCTGTTTGTGCATGGATGTCCGCCCCCTTTGCGAAGGCTTCGACCATCTGTTTGTCGCCACTCATTGCGGCCATAAGGCGAAGTTCGACCTGTGAGTAGTCTGCAGAAAGCAGCACCCAATCTTCATTTCGGGCAACAAATGCCGCGCGAATACGTTGGCCACGCTCTGTACGCACCGGAATGTTTTGCAAGTTGGGTTCCGATGAGGAGAGGCGTCCAGTATCTGTGAGCGTTTGATGGAAGGTGGTGTGAACGCGTCCATCAATCGGAGAGATGTGATCTGGAAGACGATCGACATAGGTGTTTTTGAGTTTGACGCATCCACGCCAATCTAAAAGGAGGTCGATAATCGGATGCTTGTCACGTTGCTTCAGAAGTAATTCTTCATTGGTCGGGAATTGTCCGCGTGAGGTACGCTTGACGTCTGGGTCAAGTTGAAGTTCACCAAAGAGGAATTCGCCCACTTGTTTGGGAGAAGCAAGATTAATCCCTGCGCCTGTGTATTGACGAATGGCCAATTCTAATTGGAGGATTTCACCCTCTAATTCGGTACGGAAATGTCGAAGTGCAGGCAGGTCAATGCGAATACCTGTGCGTTCCATTTGCAAGAGAATATCAGCAAGCGGTTCTTCACAGTCTCGCAACAAGGGAAGGAGATTCATCTCTTCCAAGCGAGGGAGGAGTGTTTGGTGTAATTGAAGGGTAATCGCTGCACGTTCAGCGAGTGCTTCGGGGAGGTTTGAAAGCAGGGGCGCATCAGCCATCTCTTTAGGAGAGGGGAGCGTGTGTTTTAAAGGTGCATGAAGCAGAGAGAGGGCGACATGCTCAAGTTCATGCCGTTCAATTGCCGAATAGAGATAATGCTCCAATAACGTGTCTTGTAATCCTAATGCGGTTTCATTGAGCGCAGTGTAGAGGAATAGCTTTAACGCCCGTGCCCCGTGAATACATTTGACGATGTTTTCACTTTTGAAAAGGGGAATGAAGGGCGCTAATAGGGGATAGTCACCTTTAAAATCTGCCTCTAAATGCAAGTGCCATGCGTGGTTGTCCTTCTGCGTAAAGACCAAATGGGCGGCGGGGTTTTCGCCAGGCAGATAGAAGAAGGCGACCCCAAGCACATCTGCTTGAAGGAGGGCTTGCGCTACCTTTTGGGCTTGTTCAAGCGTGGTCACATCGGTAATTGTTGGAGCAACTTGTGTGACGGGAGGAGCGTCAAAGTCAAAAGCACTCTGGGTTTCGGTCTTTTCGATTGAAATACCAAGGCGCTGGGCAAGCTTCTTTAATTCATAACGGCGTAAAACAGGCGCAAGCGTTTCAGCATCAGGTGTGGGAACCGCAAGATCGTCCCATGAGAGTGTCAGCGGAATATCACGCACAATTGTGACGAGTTGTTTGCTGAGCAGGGCCAGCTCGCGATGGGTTTGCAGTAAGGTGCCCGTCTTTCCTTTAATTTCACTGGCGGCATCAAGTAAGGCCTCAAGAGAAGGATAGGCACTAAGGAGTTTAATGGCTGTTTTCTGACCAATGCCT
>JAGCML010000068.1 GCA_017646485.1 Kiritimatiellia bacterium | reverse complement strand
ATCTGCCGCCCCTTGAGGGCGTAGGTGTGTGGGGGCGGTGACCGGGGGCTACGCTCGCATCACTCGCTCACCCCCGGCTATAATCCGTCGACCCTTTGGGGCTCTAAAGCATGCTGTCCGTAACCTTGTGATGACGGTCTTCGTTGTTATTCACTGCGTACTGCAAGCAATGGCGCTCCTTTCGGACTATACTGTCATTCAAAGCCCAGGAAGTCAGATTGTGTCTTGCCTACTTATGCCCCAGTCATCCTTTCGGACTACACAACCATTCAAAGCCCTGAAAGGGCGGCAGTTCACAGCCGGGGGTAAACGAGTAAAACGAGTGTAACCCCCGGTCACTAAAAAATAAAAGCAAGCCCTGGAAGGGCGACAGAAGATAATCTTGCTTAGGTGCTCTGCCGTCCCTATTTTCTGCGCTCTGCGAGCGAGGGCGCGTTGTAGGGGAATCATTGCCTAAACATAGAAAGCAAAAAGTTACAACTTTGACTTTTTTAGCAAAAACCTTACAAAGTTTCTAAAAAACTTACAAATGCGCCTTTTATGAGAAAAAACTTACGAATCGTTCGTGCGAGATTTTACTTTTTCAATCAACACAATTTTAAAGGCGAGGTGTCTTTTAAGGAAAAGGGTTGCTTTTGATGGGGGTATTATGGTATCTTTGTGCCTTCTCTTTGTGAGAAGTGTATCAATTGAAGGAATCTGACATGAAGAAGTTTATGCTTTTGGTCCTTGCAGCCCTCTTTGTTTCTGTTGCTCAGGCAGTGACAATTAACTGGGAGTTGGATGTTTTTGCAACAAATAACAAAGTCACAACGACGTCTGGTGGCTATGCTGGAATTATTGTTCTTGCTGGGCATATGACGAGTGTCCCTAGTTATAGTGATACATTTGAAGTTCATGATAAATATCAACTTTCTATTACGGGAACAAATGTTAAAGTGAACGGTCTTGAGAACGTGTTGGGCGTGGTTGATGCAAATGCAGCAAAGACTTCATCTGCCGCCTCACGAGCTGGATTGCTCTCTGTGAATCAATGGGGTTTCTATGTGAATGGTTATGCAGAGCTTCCTGCGACGGTTTATGGTTCTTTTGTATTGAATGACGCTTCGCATGGGTTTACAATGATTCTCATTAACCAGTATGGACAGGCGTATACTGCACAACACTATGATGTCTCAGGAGAAGAGTCTGTGACGATGGACTTGGGGTCCTTGACATGGAAGTATAACGAAGCAATTGTTTTGCCTGAACCGACGGCTTTGGCGCTTTTGGCACTTGGCGTGGCAGGTTTGGCACTTCGTCGTAAGGCCTAAGCATAGCGTAATCGCTGATTGAAAAACAGGCGCACTGCGGTGCGTCTGTTTTTGTTTTATGGTCGGGCGAGGGTAAGGGAGGGGGAGGATTGATGTTTAATGTTGGCGTGTTTTAGCAATTGGGTGATGGTGACCTTCTGTTTGGGGAGGGGGGAGTGTGGTATTTAACATAGGATTTACGTGAATAACTGCTTGCGGTTTTTGGGTGGGTTTGGTAACCTTTCTATTATGAATAAGGTAAGACTTTTTTTGAGTGTTATGGTGGTGCTTTGTGTGACAGCACCTCTCTTTGCGCTTTCTTCTAAAGAGGCGAAGGATGCCTTAGATGCGACGCTGAAGAAGACGGACAACGCCTTTACTCCGGTGGTGCGTCAGGCTTATTTGGATTATTTCGAAGCGGTTGTTCGCGAGAAGTATGGCCCGAATAAGATTAATGAGACGACGTGGAAGTGGTTGAAGGCGCGTCCGCAGATTTTGACTGCGGCGGCGGCGGCGGAGTATCCAGTCAATCCGAATATCATTTTAAATTTCCAACGTCTTGGTCTTGCATTGGGGCCCGTGCAGTTGAATACGTGGCGTCAATTGGCCTTGGCCTATGCGATTCGCTGGCGTCATACGCTCTTCCCAATTGACCGCGTGGATGAGGCATGGGATCCGCAACGCTTGGAGCGCTTAGTCTCGGAGAAGCGAAAGAGTAAGGGGGGCGATTTTGCCTTGCTTTCCGAAGCGGATTTTCCGAAGGTTTCCGAAGAAGAGAAGCGCTTGGGCGAGTGGATTGCTGGTCCGCAGTCTTTGACCTCGACGCGTCCTCCGCTCACGATTCCGGAGTTGATGGAGATGCCGGTTCATGAAATCAACATGATGACGCGCAAGAAGCCCGATGATCCGCCGATGATTACGAAGTTCCCGAATTGGGACAATGTGGCCTTGGGCGGGAAGATTCATCCGCCCTATGTGAATGGCACGCCCACACCGCAGCGTGCAGTGTTGATGAAGATTTTCCGTAATTCGCGCATCCCGAACAAGTCGAATCGTCCTGACTTCAAGATGGCGCAAGCCGAGTGGCCGATTTTGTTGTATCTCGCAGACTTGGCAGAAATTGACGAGACGAGCTTTATCTTCAACTACTTTGTCACGAATAAGGCGTTGCCGCCTTTGGGCTTGGGCCAAAAGCAGAGTTCGACGGGGCAGAACGATATGAGCGTGCATGACCCGAACTTCAAGTATGCGCGCAGTAACTGGCACCCGAATAAGATGATTCGCCTCTACAATGGTTCGAAGAAAGACCAGGGTGGACGTTCTTGGGCATGGGGCTTAAATGCTGTGAATGTGGCTGCTACTGCTGTGGCCGCTCCTCCATATGGT
>JAGCML010000067.1 GCA_017646485.1 Kiritimatiellia bacterium | reverse complement strand
GCCTGTTCAATAGCGACCTGGAGGCGTTTGATAGCGAGCGGATATTCAGCGCGGATGTAAATGAAGCCCTTCGTAGCACCCGTTGCGCGACCAGCAATCATCATTGCTTCGAGGATCGAGTGGGGGTCGCCTTCGAGGGTAGAACGGTCCATGTAGGCGCCCGGGTCACCTTCGTCAGCATTACAGACGATGTACTTCTGGTCTGCCTGCACGCCTGCAGAGAACTGCCACTTCTTACCCGTTGGGAAGCCTGCGCCACCACGACCACGGAGACCCGAATCGAGGATTTCCTGAATGATGCCTTCAGGCGTCATTTCAAAGAGGGCTTTTTCAAGACCCAAATAACCATCATGTGCGATGTAATCCTCAATCTTTTCAGGATTAATCACACCGCAGTTACGGAGCACGATACGCTGTTGCTTAGCGTAGAAATCGATTTCCTTACCAGCCTGATCAGCATTAGCCTGCGTCTTATCGTAGAGCAAGCGCGTAACGACCTGACCACCGACAATGTGTTCATTGATGATGGCGGCAGCATCTTCAGGCTTCACGTCGACATAAAACGTATCCGAAGGAAGCACCTTAACAATCGGACCGCGTTCGCAGAAGCCCATGCAGCCCGTACGCACGATGCTCACATTTGCGCTGGCATACTCTGCAGCCTGCTTCAACGCAGCATAAAGGGCGAGACCATTATTCGAGTCACATGCTGTACCACCGCAAACGAGCAAGTACTGCTTACCACCGGCGGCATCCTTCTGGTTTACCTCAGTCAAGCGTGCACGCAACGCACCAAGAGATTCACGTGTAAGTTTTTCGGACATGACCTGCTCCTTACTTATTGCGGAACTTATCCAAAATGCCAGGCAACATTGCCTTGGTCACTTTACCGAAGACTTCGCCATTAATCACGATGACCGGTGCCAAACCGCAGCATCCGAGGCAACGCACTGCTTCAGTAGAGAATTCACCATCAGGTGTAACCGTGTTCACGCCGACGCCAAGTTCTTGTTCCAAAGCCTTCATGATGTCATCGCCACCCTTGAGGTAGCACGCAGTACCGAGGCACACCTGAATCAAGTTACGACCGGGCTGCTTCAACTTGAAGAAGTTATAGAACGTAATCACGCCATAAATCTTAGCGAGGGGCACTTCCAGCAAATCTGCAAGTTCCAATACAATCTCGCGAGGCATGTAACCATACGTCTGCTGAATGCGGTGCAGCACCATAATCAAATTACCTGGACGCGGCTTCCATTCTGCGATGAAGGCGCGCAATTCCGGCGTAAGCGTTTTCGTATCCTGACTCATTGGAGTCTCTCCTTAATCATATAACGTGCATGAGAGGTTTTCCTCCCATTCCAAAGTGTTACCCTATAGTTTGACAAAGTCCCCCTTTTTCGTCAAGTGTATTCCTACCTATAAATGAGAAAAAATGAACTTTTCCCCACTTTTTCACCCCGTCCCCCTTCTCAAACCCCAAACGTCAACACGCCACCCCCATGAAACGGCCCCTCACACAAAAGAAAAAGGGGCCAAAGGTTAAAGTTTTATCCCTCGCTCACAGAGCGCAGCGCGCAGGACTAAATCAGAAAGAGGCTCTACTGAACCGAAAGGTCGATGGATTATAGCCGAGGGTAAAGGTGGCAGAGCACATCCTATGCGTAGCGACTCACTTCGTGTTGCACACATCATATACGCTATTTAAGGAAACACCCCACCGCTCAAAAAAGCCCTTAGGCTAAAAAGACGGCGTCGATATCGACTAAAATGCGGAGGGTATCTGTGATACGCGCCTCTTTCGGCAGGACATGATCGCACGCAGCAGCGATTCCCTTCGCGCTATCGCCGTGCAAGAGAATTTGCCAACGCCACCACTCCTCTTTCTTTTCCAAGGGTGCCGGCATCGCAGGGGTAACTGCTAATCCTCGACAGGCTTTAAATTTTCGTTCTGCAGCACGCGCCTCACGCGCCACTTCATCCATGTCTTTCCCCGCGAAGGTCACACAGGCCAACTTCTTAAACGGGGGCAAATCGGCATCCGCACGCAGTTCTAATTCCTCTGCAGCGAAGGCTTCATATTCCCACTTCGCTGCCAAACGAATCGCTGAATGACTGGGTTGGAAGGTTTGTACCACCACTTCGCCCGGCAAGGTTCCCCGCCCTGCACGCCCAGAAACCTGTGCAATCAGTTGGAAGGTGCGCTCCGCCGCACGGAAGTCGTAGGTGATATCTAAGGAACGATCTGCCGCCAAAATGCCGACGAGCGTCACATTCGGGAAATCCAACCCCTTTGCAATCATCTGCGTTCCTAAGAGAACATCCGCCTCTTTCGCACGAAATGCGGCTAAGAGTTCATCATGGCTATGACGACGCGAGGTACTATCGGCATCCATTCGAATAATGCGAGCCTGAGGTAAAATCGCATGAAGCGCCGTTTCAACGCGCTGCGTGCCGAACCCAAGACGATTAAAGACTGGCAGCCCACAAACGGGGCACCTTGTGGGAGGGCGTTGCCATGTGCCACAGAGGTGACAACGTAAGGTGTCATCTTTAACGTGATACGTCATCTTAACATTACATTTAGGACACACCACCGACTCTTTACACGCATCACACTGATAGGTCGGTGCATAACCGCGACGATTTAAGAAGAGAATAATCTGTTCACCGCGCTCTAAACGGTTGCGCATCGCATCAATCAATGGCGGACTAAAGATAGGCGTGGGCTGGCCGGGCGGTGCCGCATCATGCATATCTAAAACGGTCACATCAGGTAAACGTCCACCCCCAGCACGTTCCGTCATCTTAACTAAGGTGTATTTCCCCAAGGTCACAGCATTTCGCCAACTCTCCAAGGACGGTGTCGCCGAACCCAAAATGCACCGCGCCTTTTCCATGGTTGCACGTACAACTGCCACATCTCGAGCTGAATAGCGTGGGCTTTCATCCTGTTTATAGCCACTATCATGCTCTTCATCCACAATCATGAGCCCCAAATTCCGCACAGGCGCAAAGACTGCCGAACGCGGCCCCACCACGACACGCGCCTCCCCGCGACGAATGCGATGCCACTCGTCATGACGTTCCCCGTCACTCAAGGCACTGTGTAAGACAGCAACCGTTTTACCAAAGCGTGCTGCAAATCGACTTACTGTTTGTGGCGTTAGAGAGATTTCAGGCACCAACATAATTGCGTCACGCCCCTCCTCGAGCGTTTTTGCAATTGCCTGCATGTACACCTCTGTTTTGCCTGACCCGGTTACGCCAAATAAGAGGACTGGCCGATCTGCATGTAAAATCGTCTCTAAGGCAGCGGTTTGCCCAACCGTTAACTGCAAGGGTTTAGAGGGCAAAATCACCTTTCCCTTTAAGGGACTCCGCGTGACGACCATCTGTTCGCAGGTGATATACCCAGCCTTTGCCAACTTCCGAAGCGTGGCCGGCGTAGTGCCCAATTCTTTACAGACTTGCACCATCTTGCCGCCATCAATGCGAACAATTTCATTGTAGAGATTCAATTGACGGGCCGACAACGCTGGCAACCCCGTTGGCAAAGGAGAGATAGGCGCCACCATAAAGACCGCCTTATCCCCCACCCTGCCTGCACGGACAGGCGCTGGCAAAGCACTTCTAAGCGCAAGCGTAAACCCAACCGAATAGTAGTCTGCGAGCCAACGCAATAACTTAATAATCGCCTCTGAAAAGTAAGGCAATTCATCATCAATTTCATGAATCGCCTTTACCGCCACAGACGCCTGCGACTGAAACAACTCCCCCTGCACCGCCTGCTGTTTAGGTTTCGGTTGATAGGGCGAAGTCTCCGTGACCGCAATGACGTACCCTAAGCGATAGATGCGTTGCCACGGCACAGAGACCCGCTGCCCCACACGCACCTCCATCCCTTCTGGAATGGCATAGGTGAAGAGCATATTCGGCACTTGTTCAATGGCGACTTGGGCAAACATAGACAGCGATCATCAATTAGACGGTTGCTTCCAAACGCTGACACAGGGCTTCCAAGAGCGCTTCAGGCGTTGAAGCCCCCGAAGTCAATCCCAGCGACTGAACACCTTGCAAATCCAATGCGTCAATCTCATCAGGCGCAGCAATCAAATGTGCGCGGCACCCTTCACGCTCCGCCACTTCTACGAGACGTTTGGAGTTGGAGGAATTGCGCGAACCAAGGACTAAAACGCAGTCGACGTGTTGCGCTAGGGTGCGCACGGCTTGCTGACGTTCACGCGTGGCATAACAAATATCCAAGGCTTTGGGCTCCTCCACCTCAAACCCAGCCGCCTTCAAATCTGCCACACGCGCCTCATACATCGCCTCACTAATGGTGGTTTGGCTTAAGACCATGAGACGACGCTCCGATGTGGATTGCTGGAGAGCTTTCACATCATCTGCGGTTTCAATCACCGTGATTTGCGTGGGGGCTTCTCCTAAAATGCCCACCACTTCATCATGGCCTTTGTGACCAATGAGGGCGATATTAAAGAAGTCTGCAGCGTATCGCTTCGCCTCTGCATGCACCTTTGCCACAAAGGGACAGGTCGCATCCACCACATCGAGGTTGCGCGCCAGCGCAGCTTCACGCACGGCGGGACTAATCCCATGCGCAGAAAAGAGCACGCGCGCCCCATGCGGGATGGCCTCAATCTCATAGACGAAAACGGCCCCACGTTGTTGCAATTCTGCCACGACGTGTTCGTTATGGACTAATTCGTGAAAACACCAAAGCGTCTCTCCCGGATGCTCATCCAATGTTCGATGCGCAATCTCCAGAGCACGTGCCACACCGGTGCACATGCCGTGTGGCTCTGCGATAGCAACTTTCATGCGTTCCCCTCAGCGACGAATTGAAGCGGAAGAGAGTTGTTCCAATAAGAGCGGCAACAACTGCTTTTTACGTGACATGATGCCACGGCAAAGGAAGGCGTTTTCGTGCTTTTCGTAGCGCGGGAAGGGAATCTTTGCCACGAACTGCTCATCTCCTGCGACCAAGAGAACCGAGTTCAGAGCGGCAATATCCGTAACCATCAAGGCGCTAAAGTAGAGCTTATCGCGACGGCAGTTTTCCTTCAAGCCATCAAGCAGTTCGGGCAAGCGTTCACGCAATTCATCGGTCGTGCTAATTTCAATCTGCGCCACATCAAAGGTTGCCCCACCCTCTTCATAACGCTTTGCGTCCAAGGAGAGAATCTTTTCTGTTGGCAAGTCAGCAATGCGCGAAGCATGCGAGAAGATGTCATGGGCGAGGTCTTCCACCTCTAAATTCAATAAGCCCGAGAGATACTCCGCCATATTGCGGTCCACATCCGTCGTTGTGGGCGACTTTAATCCGAGCGTATCGGTAAGAATGGCAGAGAGCAACAACCCAGCGATATTGGGTGTCAAGATTGCCTTTTGCTCTTGATAGAGGCACGCCACGATGGTCGAGGTGGAACCCACCACGCGGTTAATGAAGTCAATCGGTTCGTGCGTGGGGAAATTCCCTAATTTGTGGTGGTCCAAGATTTCCACAATGCGGAACTTATCCAAACCTTCCACGCCAAGCGAAAGTTCATTATGGTCAACCAAGATAAGGTCGACATTGGGTTGCTTGTACAAATCACGTTCGTTAATCACGCCAACAATCTTCCCCTTATCATCCACGACGGGAAGCGAACGGGAGGGTGAAGTCATCACGGCCTGCTGAACATCACGCACCAATGCCGTGTGGTGCACAGCCTTGATTTCCGTGGTTGCCATCGTGCTCACGGGCATCGAATAAAGGGTGAGATAGACCGTACTGGCGATATCATACGGTGAAATCAAAACCGAAATCCCCGCTTCTTTCGCACGCGCATGCAATTCCTTGGAGAGGGGTTGGCCACCGGTCAACACAATGGCGCGGACTTTGTAGTTGATACACAGGTCCAAAATGGTCGAACGGTTTTCGATAATGGCGATCGTATTCTTGGAGAACTCAGTTTTAAGGATCTGCTCAAAGGCCTCTTTGGTTGAGCCAGCCACCAGAATGCGGCTCTTCACAACAGCATTTCCATCAAAGACCAAAAGCGGTTGCGCACGCAAGGTGTGCGACAAGAGGTTGATGCTCGTTGGGATAATCGCCTTACGGTGGGGGTCAGCCTTGTGAATGATATTTTCCGTAAAGGTGTTATGTGTCAGGAAAGAGAGATAATACCCATCACTATCCACCACCGGAACCGCATTCAAACGGTTTTTATCCATCAATTCCAAGGCATCCCACAGGGAGGTGTTCGCATGCACGGTAGTGGGAGCACCTTCAGCGAGGAAGTACTCCACCTTCGGCAACATATCTGGGATAAAGGTCGGCGCTGGGGTGTCAAAGCGCTTCAAGATGTACTCTGTCTGCGGAGTTAACTTACCTCCACGCGCAGGCATACACTTCGTCAAACCCTTTTGGCGCTTCAATTCCGCATAGGCAATTGCGGCAACAATTGAGTCGGTGTCGGGATTTCGATGCCCAATCACAATTGTTTTACGTTGTTCATTCTTCATAACCATGCCCCTTTCATTTCAAATTAAATCTGTCTGCTGTGTCATTTTTGCAAATGAGCCCTCGCTTAGGTTCTACGATACGCAGCGATGGGTTGCGCCGCAGGTGGTGGCGGCGTAATAAAGACCATGCCCTTCGGCACGGCATGACCACACAACCAGGCTTGCACTTCCATCGCAGAACTTCCTTCGGGTTGAATCTTCGTAATGCGTAAGGCGCCATCCCCTGTTCGCACCAAGAGTCCCTGCTTACCCGATTCAAGCACGGTGCCAGGCTCAGCACACTCACCCGAGGCGGGAACACGTTCAGCCGTTGCCACGAGCACCTTCACCATCTTGCCGGTGGTCACTTCAGGATGTTGTTGCTTTTCCTTTTCATCTGGTGGGAAATAGGTAAAACACGAAGGCCACGGTGTGTAGGCACGAATCTTACGCAGGGTCACCTCTGTTGGATCAGACCAATGCAAAAGGCCGTCGG
>JAGCML010000066.1 GCA_017646485.1 Kiritimatiellia bacterium | reverse complement strand
GCCAACATAGGTGCCGTTAATCCAGAGGTAGCAGAAGGAGTCTACACCATCAAACTGAATGTACACTTCTTCGCCATTCCAATCTGCGGGCACTTCGAAGTCGCGGCGATAACAACCCACCGGGTTGCGCGCTTCGTAGTTGGTGTAGTGCTTCGGAGGAGTGGTCATCACACGCGGCCAATCGCGTGCAAAGGGATAGGGTTGGTTACTGTAAAGTGCGGTGCCCCAACCCTTTTTGCATGCGGGGTCTGCGCCCATGGCTTGCCAGTTGGCAGGGACCACAATTGTTTCCCAACCGGAAACATCGTAATCAGGATTCTGGAATCCAACAGGACGCGAAGCGGGATCTTTACTCCACTTAAATTTCCAAGCGGTCTTGGAGTCGAGGGAACGCCAACGCGTGCTAAATTCGGGCAAAATCTGCTTGGCAACGTTGACATCCGTGAAGCTAAATGCCCACGCACGCGCAGGTTCTTTATTGAGGGAAAGGTTTTGTTCTTGTTCCCATTCCATGCCCGTTGGAGCCGGAACATCTCCAAATCTGGCAACTGCAAAACTCATTGTTGCAAAGCAGCAAATACTGCCCAACAGTAAGGTTTCTTTAATCATAGATATTTTCCTTATTGGATAGGTTAAATCAACAGTTCATAGTTTCTCATTTTTCAACCCTAAAGTCAATCTGAAAAACACGATTTAAGGTTTGGTGAGTATTGGCGTTTGTTATGAAACATTGGGCTAAAAAACGAACGCGAGCCTCCTCAAAAAGAAGCTCGCGTCTTTAATAAAATGAGTTAAGATTACTTCGTGCGGCAGAAATAATCAATCGCCTGTGCGATATCCTCGAAAGCGGCCTCTGCAGATTCGCCCTGTTCAACAGCTTTCTTCACATTGCTTTCAATGTGGGCTTCCAAAAGAACCTGGCCGAGGCGCTGAAGTGCGCTACGGATTGCGCTAATTTGAAGCATGATGTTTTCAATCTGGCGACCAGACTTGACCATGCGTTCAATGCCTTCGCATTGACCAATAACTTTATGAATGCGTGCCAGCATTTCAGGAGTGGCGAAAGGAGCATCCACGACCTTCTTTTCTTTTGCCATTACGGTTACCTCATGTTTTTTATCGATGTTATCTATTGTGCATTGTATTCAATGCCCCAACAACGCGCCTATACTATCATAATTTCGGAATTAAAACAAGGGAGAGAATACCACGGGTGGTGAAATGTATATGAAAAGTGGCGGTTTTACTGGGGAGAACCCTGGTATGTGACAGACTTTAGGGGTTTGTTGAAAGGGTGAAGACACTTGTATGCGCAGCAAAATCTGGTGCGTACATCAGGGTTGCGCTTGCAGGTGCTACGTTGCATTCGCCTGCATGTGTAATCTTCCACTGATAACGTAATGTGGTTACACCACGGGGGAGATTGGCGATAAAGACATCTCTTCCTGCATCACCTGGGAGGTGATAAGCGCCAGATTGCCAATCCCAGTGTGGGGTTTGCTGTACAGTCTCTGCGTTTGCTAGGCGAGGTACTTGTACATGAAGGTATTCCATGGGTTGCGCAGCTTCGATAATGACCGTTACTGCGACAGTGTCTCCGACCTTTGCCGTGGAGGGTTCAATTGTGCGCGTAATCTTTAATGCGGCATCATCATTGTTCGCTGACTGCGCGACCTTTTTGAGGGGCAACCTATAACGTGCACGCACACTTCCAAAACTCAAGCCTGCTTCTGTACGTGTGAAGGTGAGTTGTTTCCCCGTCGGTGTCAGACATTCGCTCCGCTGAAGGGTGGCCATCGGTGTTGCTTCAATTCCTTCGCCTAAGAGTGCGTAGCACAGAGCGTAGGATTAAATTAGTAAGGTGCGCTATCGCTTATCTTTCGTCGATTTGCCTCAATGGAATCTCTTGTAGTGTTATTGATTGACGGGTGGGAGTTAATTTGATAGTGTAGGAGCGACTCAAGTGGTGTGCCAGTCTCCGAGTGTTGCACCTGCTTGCGTATCGTCTGCGGATCGGAGTTTCCGCTTTCGACCTTGGGAGGCTGATCAGTTAAACTGTCAGGTCTCATGTTCGGCTTCATTGTTTGGTTTTCCAATGCAATGAGGCCGAATTTTATTTGTATTGTGTGGAGGCGTATTAGCTGGGAAGGGTGTAGCCCGCGCGTAGGATGTGGGCTTTATCTTGGGCGACAGTATTGCCGAGAGTGGTCAGAAGGTCGCCTTCGATGGCCGAGTTGATACCGATTCGAAGGGCGGCATCAAGGGTTTCGGAGGTGAGACGTGCTCGACCGCCAGCAAAGCGCAGGTAGGCTGTGGGGTGAATGAGGCGGAAGAGGGCGATGGTACGCAAGATGTCCCGTTCCGAGATGAGCGGGGTGTGCTCTAAAGGTGTGCCTGGGATGGGGGAGAGAATGTTAATTGGAATGGAGGCAACCTCTAATTCGCGAAGGGCAAAGGCCAAGTCGATGCGGTCGGTTTCGGTTTCTCCCATGCCGATGATGCCGCCGGAACAGATGTCGAGTCCTGCTTCACGGGCGGCTTTCAGGGTTGCAATTTTATCTTCCAACGTATGCGTGGTGCAGAGCAGGGGGAAGCGTGCAGGGGAGGCTTCGAGGTTGCAGTGATAACGAGTAACGCCGGCCTCGGCAAGTTTTTTTAGGTCTGCAAGCGAAGGGAGGCCTAAAGAGGCGCAGAGTTCTAATGTGGTTTCTTTTCGTAGCAGACGGAATAACGCGCACAATTGATCAATCTCACCTGGCGTGGGGCGTCGTCCACTATTGACGATTGAGAAGCGACGAATCCCTTGTGCTTCATTAGCTTTCGCATGACGCAAGCACTCTTCAGCAGAGATTAAGCCATGGGCTTCGCAAGCGGTGGTGTGGTGGGCGGACTGTGCACACCACTTGCAATCTTCAGAACATTTGCCACATTTCCCTGTTACGATGGAACACATGTCAAAACAACGCGAGGCGAATGTCTGCGTGAGGCGTTCAGCCTCCGCAAAGAGTTCGGCGTCAGTTTTCTGTGTGGCCCAGACAAGAATGTCTTCACGTGTATAATGGGGAGCGTGGCTCATAGGAAACCTTGGGTTAGGGCATCATGTTGGGACCGCGACCGCCACGAGGTGGGCGCATTTGCATCATTTGTCCGTTGGTGGCATTAAAGACTTCGTTGACCAATTGGGTAAAGTCTGTGACGGCTTCATTTTCCAAGCCCATGGAGACGGCAATGGCATCTAAAAGGGCAACGCGTTCGCTCTCTTGGGTGGCGTGGAGTTCATGAACGGTTTCACGCATTTGCGTGCGTAATTCTTCGGAGGGTTGTTCACCAGATTCAAAGGCAGCCATCATTTCACGTTGTAATTCGCCTTGACGAGCGAGTGCGGTGACGAAGCGTTCATGTGTGGCCTGCGCTTCATCGGAGAGGAGGGATGTGTCGATGGAGTCTAAGAAATTGACGCGATCGGAACGCAATTGCTCTATCGCATTGGCGAAGTTTTTGCGGCGTTCCATCTCGGCGGCATAGCGTTCAGGGTCTTTTTCGCGCAGTTCATCCATACGTTCGCGCCAGGATTGACGACGAGGTTGCTCGGGTGCTTCAATCTGTGGGGGCGCAACCCCTTCATCAACTGGTAGCGTGTCCACATTCGCAAGTTCTTCTTTTAAACGCTTGTTTTCAGCTTTAAGGGCGTCGATATCCGAGAAGGCCTTGGCCAATGCGGTGGCATCGGTGGCGTCTTTCACGGCGATGGTTCGCGTAGTGGTCTTTTCGGGGAGGGTTTCGTTTTTGGGCTCAGCAGTTAAACGACCAATGGCATAACTGGCCCCTGCGAGGGTGCAGACGACGAGGAGCTGCAAGGGAAGTGCGGTTGTTTTTTTCATGTTAAACTCCTTAGTAGAGAATGGGGTGACAGATTAGTGCTTTCGTTTATTGACAAACCACTTCATACAACGATAGCACAAGCCATGGGTAAAGAGTAAGGTCACAAGGATGATGGAGAGGGAGGACCATAGACTTGAGTCGTGATGATGGTGATGGTGGTGATGACAGCAACCTTGTTCCATCGCAAGAGAAGGAATTTGTAATTCAAGGACAAGGTCAATAACGAGGGCGAAAGCAATGCCAGTGAGGATGATGGCTGCGATGTAGAGTAAGACGGTGCGCCAGCCCAATTCTTTACCTAAGACTAAGATGGCTCCGAGATGCGTGGTAGGGGCGCATGCCATAAAGAGAAAGGCTGCACCAGGGGTGAGTCCGCCTGCGATAAGTCCCATTGCGACAGGCACAATTGCTAAGGAGCAAGCATAGGTGGGCAATCCGATGACAATCGCTAAGAGATAGGTGAGTCCCAAGGATAACCCCGAGAGGAGGTTGGCTGGGAGAAATACGGCAATGGCCGCAGCGAGGGCAACGCCAATAGTGAGTAAAAGTGCGATTTCACCAGGCAAGTGAATGAAGGCATAACGCAGTGCGTCACGTAGACGTTCGGCGTGGGTCACAAATTCATGGTGGTGATCTTCGTGATGATTGTGGGGGTGCGTGGCATCATGGTGGTGGCAAGCACAGACCGCCGCGCAATTCTCGGTCAAGTCTTCTGGCGCATTCACGGGGGTGGTGTGGATGCCAAACCATCTCACAAAGGCTCCCGTTGCAATGCCAGAAATGACTGCGCCAAGCATGCGAAGCAATGTAAAACAGGGGCCGAGGAGGGGAAGGGAGACTAAGAGCGCATCGGTGCCCGATTGTGGCGTGGAGGCTAAAAATGCGCAGACTGGGGCCTTACGTGCTCCACTGCGACGAAGGGCCAAGGCAACCAATAGGACGCCACATGAACAAATCGGAAGTGGCAACCCCATAAAGGAGGCTTTCACGATAGGGAGCCAGCCTCGACCGCCTAAGTGACGGCGAATCCAACGTTCTGAGAGCAGATAGGAGCAGATAAATGCAAGGAAGAAGCCGGCCAGTAGCCAGGGCGCCATGTCAATCCAGATATCGCAAAAACAATGAATAAAATGATGTAGCATACGGGAAAGGGTTGAAAATTATGCGTTTGTCGCGAGTCGACGTGCGAGAACGGGAAGGCCTGGATCGCGTGCACCAAAAATGGCTAAGGCGGTGTCTGGTGCGGCAAATTCGCGAAGACGTTTCTCTGCTTCGGTCAAGTCAGCCACCAAGGTGACAGGGCAACGGGTGCGTAGTTGCTCAAAAAGGGTGTCACTATTGATGGAACGATCCGCTGTGCCACCTGCATCATAGACGGGCAACAGAAGCAAGTGGTCGCACGGACGCACAACGGAGGCGAACATTTCTGTTAAGCCCTCCATCATTTTGCGAAGGGGCGCATAGCCGTGTGGACGCCATACACCAAAGACTCCCTTCGGGAAGACTTGGGTGAGTGTCGTCCAGGCGGCTGCAAGTTTCTCAATGTTGTGCGCATAGTCATCAATAACACAGGCTCCAGCGCAAGTGCCTGTGCGTTCTAAGCGTCGACGGATGCCACGAAATGAGGGAAGTGCTGCAATGAGCGCATCTTCATCACACCCTAATGCCAACGCCATATCCAGTGACACTTTGATATTGGCCACATTGTGAGCGCCAGGCATAGGAAGGCAACACGCTTTATCGCGCCAAGTAAACCGCGCCTCCCAGCCTTCGCCTTCGGGGGCGGGCTCTACAGGATAGCCACGAGTGTCAATGACGACACCTGTTGCCTTTGCGCGAAATGCATCAAAAAGGGTCTCGGCTTCTTCTTTTGAGAAATGGTCGCCAGAGGCATTGGTGACAATAACATCGGTGGGGGAGAGCGTCATTAATGACCGGTCTGACTCATCGGCTTCAGCTACAAAAAAGCCGCCAGGTGTAGCAGATGTGCGAACAGAACCGACGCGTTTGCCGTCTTCGTCCAATCCTGAGATTTCTGCGCCATTCACAATCGTAGGGTCTTTTCCACATGCCGTTAAGAGATGGCCAAGCATTGCCGTGACGGAAGATTTGCCACAAGTGCCTGTTACAGCAATGAAACGGTGGCCTTTCGAGAGTTCGGCAAGTGCTTCGCTACGATGGAGAAGAACCGTGTTAAGGGACTTCGCTTTTGCAAAGTC
>JAGCML010000065.1 GCA_017646485.1 Kiritimatiellia bacterium | reverse complement strand
GATGCAGTTTGGCGGTTCGCCTGCAATGATTTCGGCTGGCTCGCTTGATTTGATGGGCATGACCGCTGGGGCAGAACTCACCTTCGGTGAAGATGTCTTCGTGGATCCTGTGAATGTCATCTTGGCGCCTGATATCACGGTTTACTTGCCTGAAACGAACACGGGAACGGTCGTCAATCGCTGGAAGTGGTTGATGGATAATGCGGGCAATAATGTGGACGCATCCTCGGCCACCTTGCGTAAGAAGTTGGCTGGCGATGTGGTGCTTACGCAGACTGTGCCTTGCAAGTTACAAATCGATAGCGGCACGCTTTGGATGGATTTGGATCAGGATTTCACCATGGCGGGCGCAATTTCTGGCGAAGGCGGCACTTTCGGTAAGTTGGGTGCTGGCACGCTCACGATTACAGGTCAGATGACGCAGGGTGCTCAGACGCCGGTTCGCGTCTCTGAAGGTACGTTGAGGTTCAATACGATTGTGCGTAGCCTCGGTTCGGGTAAGACCTTCCTTGCCGATGGTGGTACGATTAGCTTCGATTCGGGTACCGGTGCAAACACTAATGTGAATAATGCAGCTGTTCAGCCGGGTTCAATCTTCCATGCTACGAAGGGTGGTCGCATTATCATGGGCGGTAATAACCGCTTTACGAATATGAAGCCCACCTTGATTGCTGAAGAGGGTGGTACGCTTGAATCGATTCCTGGCAACCACGTCCATTGCGGTAATGTGATTCTTCGTAATGAAGGTACGCTCTACATTAATCATAATGGTGGAGACGCATGGAATCGTGAAGGTCTCGTGCTTCAGGGCAACCTCGCTGTGGAACGCGGCACGGCTTACTTGCGTGTGTTGAATAACTATGCTCGCAATGGCTTCGCCCTCTCTGGCGAAGGTACGGTGACCGTGGAGGCGGGTGCCACCTTGGATTCTTATGCTCCGATTTGGATGCAGACAGCTGCGAATGCGTTGGTGAAGCTTGGCGCTGGTACTTGGGTGCAGCGTATGCCGATGTTCATCAATGTTGGTAGCGGACAGGGTGCACCGATTACGATTGAAGCGGGTGAATTCTGCTTGAATTTGGCTGGCGCAGCCAACACGACCTATCGTGACGCAGAATGCCCTGTGACCATTAAGTCGGGTGCGAAGTTCTCGGGTGATGCTACCTTGACGAACAAGACGCCTGTTGTTTTTGAACGTGGCGCTACGGTTCGCAGTGGTGTACATGGCGTGGCGAAGAGCGTCTTGACCATTAGCAAGGCTACCTTCAGTAAGAGCATGACGGTGGAAGCTGATTTGACGAACTTCTATCCGCTCACAATCACGGGCACTGCCGCCTTCAATCTGGATGGCGAAGGGGATGTCGTCGTGCATCTCTTGAACATGGGTAATGCCTTCTCTGGTGAAAAGCAGCTCATCGCTTGGCCGACCACAACGAACTATACGTCGGCTAACTTCACTTCGCCTGAGGCAGTTGCGCTCTCGGCAAAGCTTGAAGCGCGCACGGATGGTCTCTGGTTGGTGGCGACGGATGAAGCTTACACTTGGGAAGATCAGTCGGGTAATTGGTCTGACGATGCTGCCTGGGTCTATCAGGGCAATACGTTGGAATATCCTGCAAATCCCTCTGATGCAACGACACCTGCCGCTCGCATCTTGGCAAATACTGCAGATGTGAACTTGGCCGTGGATGCTTATGTTGACGAAGGTCATGACTGGAAGGCTCAGTCCTTGGTGGCTGTGGCTGAAACGGGCAAGACGCTCTCCTTGACGCAGGGCGCTCCGCTTGCGGATGGCAAGTATGAAGGATTGAACGCCATTCTCGTGTGGAATGACTTCTGGAAGTTGGGCGCAGGTCTCTTGGAGGTCTCCGCTCCAGTGAAGTATCGCACGACAGGTAGCGGTTCGACCTTGAATGTGGCTGCCGGCACGATGACCTTGCGTCATCCGTTGATTGCCGCACAGCCGCCGCAGGGTGTTTCGCCTATCGCACTTCCCACGTCGGTGAATGTGGCAGAGGGCGCAATCCTTGAATATGCGCTTGAAGCTTCTCAGGAAACGTTGGCTACTATTAATGGTAAGTATAATCCGTTGCAACAGATCTTCACGGGTAAGGTCACAGGCGAAGGTACGCTTCGTGTGACCGGTGAAGAGAATGTGGTGACGATTCAGTCTACGGTTGATAGCGAGTTGAACTTGGATGTGGCAAAGGGCACCTTGGTGATGGCTTCTGATCTCGGCTTTGCTGGATTCAATCAGAGTAATCGTGCAATTAAGGTGGCTGCTGGTGCACAGGTGGATGTGACAGAAGAATATGCGATGGGCGCTGCTGCGAATGTCGCATGGACGCTTGTCGCAGATGAAACCCAAGGTGCGATGGTCTCTACTGCAGATGGCGCTCGCATCCGTGGTACGATTAATGTAACGACCACGGACTCCACGGTGCTCTCGAAGGCCACCTTTGGTACGGGCTCAGCGAAGTTGGATAATGCCCTTTCGATTAACGTTCCTGCCTCTGCTGAGTTGACCTTGGGCGGTACTTGGGACTTGGCTGATGAATCAACTATCGCCTCGACTGCGGCCTTGACGAAGACAGGTGCAGGTCTCTTGCGCATGAATTCCTTCATGGCTGAAGTGCCGGTAACGGTGCGTGGCGGTACGCTCTTCCTTGATGGTGGCGTCTCGATCTCCAATACCAGCGCAATCGTTCCGGAATGGACTGTGGAAGCTGGCGCAACCTTGTTGCTCGGCGGCGGTCGCGTGGTGCTCGGCGGTGACTCTGAAACCGCTGGTCGCTTGACCTTGAATGCAGGTGCCATCTTGGATTGCGCTTCTTCGGTCACGACCATCTCTGCTCCGACCACCTTGGCCGACCGCGTGGTCTTTGCATACGGTTCGCAGAATGGTCGCGTCCACTTCACCCAGAAGACGAATGTCGGTGGTGTGATTACGATTGACTTGGATGCGCTTGATCCTACGGATGCCGCACTTGGTAATAGCATTCAGTTGGTCTCCTTCGATGCTGGCATGCGCGTGGGTGGCTCCTTCCAGTTGGGCGGCGACAAACTCGTTACTTGGGCAGAGCAGGGCTGGACCTTGCGTGACAATGGTAATGAAGTTTCGCTCCAGCGCTTCGGTGCAGAGGGTTACTACACCTGGGCTGGTAATGAAGATGCCGGCGGTAATGGCAACTGGGCTAAGGCCTTCTGGGTGGATTCGAAGGCTCCGGATGCTTTGACCGAATGGCCCACGGGCATGGAAGTCGCCGTGAAGTTGCAGGACGTCAGCCCTGTGACGAATGAGGAAATTCCTGAAGAAGCTCGCACCTTGGACTGGACGCTCGCCAATGAGCAGACCTTGACCTCCTTCTATGCGAATAACAACCTCGACTACACCTTGAAGTCCTCGCGTGGTGCTGCCAATCTCAATGTGAGTGGCGACTTCCTCAAGGCTGGCTCGGGCAAGTTGACGGTGACGCGTCCGACCATCTTTGGTCGCGATGGCGCACTTCGTGTGCTCGGTGGTGAAACGGAATTCACCGGTCTCTTCGAAGCCTCCTCGGGTGACTTCACCAAGCCTGTCACTGTGGCAGGTGATGACACGATCTTGCGTTTCTCTGGCACCTCGACACGTACGTTGAAGGGCTTGTTGGAAGGTGATGGTAAGGGTGAAATTGTTCAGTCTGGTACTGGCTCGCTCTCCATTACAGACCCCGTGAACAAGTTGAAGGCGCTCACGGTGGAACAGGGTACGCTCAATCTCTTGGCAGATGAACAGTATTCCCTCACGCCCGCTATGACGGTGGCTGATGGCGCGACCTTGACGCTCGGTGGTGCCTATTCGTCTGCTGGCACGGTGTCCATGAATGTGAACGCTGGCGCAGCAACCGCTCAGGGCCTCTTGATTTGGGGCGCCTCTGCTCCGTCTGCTTCTGACCGCGCACCGCGTTTGGGTGCATCGGCCGGCATGCCGACGCCTGCAATCGCTGTGGACACGCTCCGTTATCAGCCGAAGAAGGGTCACATGATTATTGATCCGAATGCGGATGTCTTGAAGCCTGGCTTTAAGTTGGAAATGTCCTCCGAAAATGACCTTGCCGCAACTGCACTCTGGTTGGGTGCTCAGGCTCAGGCCGATGATCAGTTGGTGGTCTCTGAACTCTCTGGTACAGGCGTGATTGGTGTGGAACCCGTCATTGATCTCCTTGCAGACTTGAATTGGAGCAAGGAACGCATCTTGACGGTTGCATCTAATCAGACGGCTCTCGGTCAGGTGAAGCCCTTTGGCGGTAACTTCATGGGCGCAACCACTCCGACCGCAGGCGATATTCGTATCGGTTTGGATGTGGTGAATGCCGGTCAGGCAGATCGCACCTACTTCCGTTATGCGGGCATCTCCACAAATGCTGCATTGGGTACGATCGCAATCGGTGACAAGGCTGCTGCTGAAATCACCGGCACTTGGACGGGTGACGTCTCCGTACAGGCCGGCGGCCTCTTGATGGGTAACGGCACCCTCGGTTCGCTCGGTCGCACGATCTCTGTGCCTGCAGGTGCTGCACTCTCTGCCACCTACTATGGTCAGCGTGTGTTGGAGGGCAACCGCCTCTCCAACGAAGTCATCCCCGGCGAAATGAAGATTCAGGGTACGCTCGCCTTGCAGCCTGGCGCAGAACTCAATGTGATGGTGCGTAAGGATGCTCAGGGCAAGACTTGGTCGTCTCTGGTTTCTACAGAGAAACTTGAATTGCCCGCCGTCGTGGAGGGCGATGATGAGGTCAAGATTACCGTGAATGTGGACCTTGAAGAGGGTGCAATCGCATCGGGCATCAAGGTGTTGGGTTGGTCCAACCTCAGCGGTGGCCAGAAGATTAACGGCACGGCAAACGTCACCATGAATGGTGAACCACAAGAGGGCTACTCGCTCCGCAAGAAGGCTGACGGCCTCTACCTCTATCGTAAGAGCGCCCGCTTCATCCTCATTGTGCAGTAACCCTAACCAAAACAAAACCAAACCGAAGGGCACCAAACGGTGCCCTTCGGTTTTATTCCCCACACCCATTTACGCTATTCCCATCCTCTTCTATTAAGATGAAGAGGGAGTACATGAGCAGGGCCTGCGGTGGATGAGTGGATTAGAGGCCTGGGTTCGGGGTGTCCCCGTCGTTTGTAGGCCGTCCTGCGCCATAGGCGCCCCCTCGCCACTAAAAGCGAGCACTGCGAGCGCACTGGCCACTGTGGCGTAGTCACTTTGTCCTGCACGCTTCGCATCCTGCGGATGCTCTTACTGGTGCTCACGGGTGCGGCTTCGCCGCAGTGGATTACGTGGCTCCGCCACTGTGGATTTCCCAGCCCTGCGGGCTCGGGCGCATATATCCACACCTGCGATCCTGTGGGCGTAGTTGGGGAGCGGGGATGATTGTCTATCCTTAACCTATTTGAGATGTAGTCCGTAGACTGCTTGTCTATTTCTCATGGCCTATTATTTTCTTGCCTATCATTTAGAAGTGTCGTCGCTTTTCACTTTCCCTGAGCACTTGAATCACATCCCCAGGATGTCCAGCGTGCAGGACTCAGTCCTGCCGCAGGGTGTGGGGCTGCGCAAGCCCCCCATCACGCTTCGTTCTTCACCCCCTCGTTCCTTCCTCCTTTCTCCTCGCTCCTTTCTTCTTACTCCTTACTTCTCTCTTCTCTCTCCTTTCTCCTTACATCTCCCTTCTTTCGCACGGTTCTCGCTCACTTACTGGGGGAATTAGTGGATAAAAGTGCATTTTAGGGGATGTTTTTGAGGTTAGTGTGTTGCGCGAGGGGATGTTTTTTGGCATACTTTATATGTTTATAGGCAAACAAGGAGTCAGAGTATGGAACAAATCACGTTCCTAACGGGTGGTATTACCTCTGCACAGGGCTTTCACGCAGCAGGCGTGGAGGCTGGGGTGAAGTATGCAAATCGACGCGATGTGGCGTTGATTTGGTCAGACGTTCCCTGTGTGGCAGCGGGGGTGTTCACGACGAATTTAGTGGCGGCAGCACCGGTAGTGTTGGACCGTGAGAAATTGTCTGCAACTCCTTGTGCACGTGCGATTGTCGTCAACACAGGCTGTGCGAATGCTTGCACTGGCGAACAGGGCTTAGCGGATGCGCGTACGATTGCGGATGCAACGGCTGACTACTTGAAGATTCCGTCTGCAGAGGTTTTGGTTTCGAGTACGGGCGTGATTGGTACGTTGCTTCCTGTGGATCGCATTATTGCTGGCATGAAGAAGGCGGCAGGCGTTTTAGCGCGTGGTGCTGATGCCGATGAAGCGGCGAGCCGCGCCATTATGACCACGGACACCTTGCCCAAGCGTGCTGCTGTTTCGGTGCAGATTGACGGCAAGACCGTTACATTGGGCGGCATGTGCAAGGGTGCTGGCATGATTGAGCCGATGATGGCAACGATGTTGGCCTATGTCACGACCGATGCGGCGGTGGATCCAGCATGGTTGCAGCAAACCTTGAAGGCTGCGGCGGATGTGAGTTTCAATCGTGTGGTGGTGGATGGTGATGAATCCACGAATGACACGTTGATTTGCCTTGCTAATGGTCAGGCGGGGAACAACATCCTCAATGCGTCTCACCCTGATGCGCCGGCATTTGCGGCGGCATTAAAGGCTGTCTGCACGGCATTGGCGAAACAGATTGTGATGGATGGCGAAGGCGTGAGCAAGTTTGTGACGGTTAAGGTGACCGGTGCAAAGACTGACGCAGATGCCCATTTGGTGGCGCGTGCCATTGCACGTTCGCCGCTCGTGAAGACCTCTTGGTTTGGTTTAGACCCCAATTGGGGCCGTGTCATCTGCGCCACGGGTTACTCGGGTGCCGAGGTGGATGCCTACAAAGTGCGCATTTTCTACGGTGATGTGTGCGCTTATGATTGCGGTAAGGTGGCAGATGAGGCCAAACTTGCTGCGATGCAGGAATTGATGAAGGCGCGCGAATTTGATGTTTCGGTGGATTTGGGTTTAGGCGATGGCGCCGACACAATTTACACCTGTGACTTTACCTTTGAATACGTGAAAATTAATGCGGAGTACACCACATGATGCAACAGTACATTGAGAAAGCCTCCGTACTGATTGAGGCTGTGCCGTATATCCAAGACTTCAGCGGAAGCTTGGTGGTCGTAAAGGTCGGTGGTAGCGTTCAAGAATCCCCTGAGAACTTGATGCGCCTCCTGAGTGATATCGCTTTTATGCGGACCGTCGGGATTAAGGTGATTTTAGTGCATGGCGGTGGTAAGGCCATCAGCCGCGCAATGGAACGCGAAGGGATTCCGCCGAACTTCGTTCAGGGGCTTCGCGTCACCGATGAGCGCAGTATTTCCGTGGTAGAGCAGGTGATTAAGCATGAAGTGAATGCCAATATCCTGCGTTTGCTCAATAACAATTTCCATGTGCTTGCCCGTCCCCTTCATGGCGACTGGGTGATGACCGTTCGCAAGGTCACTGGTACGGACCCCGAAACTGGCGCTACGCTGGACTGGGGTTACGTGGGTGAACCCGTGCGTGTGAAGACTGAGGCCATCGCTCAGATGACCGATGCCGGCGTCATCCCTGTGATTACTCCTTTGGGCGTGGGTGAAGAAGCAGGACTCCTTTATAATGTCAATGCCGACATTGCTGCTGTGGCTATCGCAAAGGCAATGCGCGTGCGGAAACTTGTTTTCATATCCGATGTCCCAGGCCTCCTGCGCGACGTCAACGATCCTGGGTCGCTCATCTCCACGCTGCGCCTGGGAGACGTACAAAAACTCAAAGATGATGGCGTCATCAGCGGTGGTATGTTGCCGAAGATTGACAGCTGCGTCGAGGCAATTGAGGCGGGTGTGCAGCGTGTGCACCTCGTAGATGGGCGCATGCCCCACTCGTTATTGCTCGAAATCTTTACCAAACAAGGCGTGGGAACGGAGATTAAAGCCGATGAGTAAGAAGACAGAAGAAATTGCCTCCCTTTACGACCAGTATGTGATGCCGACATACGCTCCGGCGATTGCCCTGAAGCACGGCGCGGGAAGTAAAGTTCTGGATATTGATGGCATTCAGTATTACGATTTGACATCCGGTATCGCCACGCTGGCTTGTGGTCACTGCCATCCTGAAATTACCGCTGCCATCGAAGCGCAGTTGAAGGATTTTGCACACGCTTCCAACCTCTACTACAATCCGCACATGGCCACGCTCGCCCAGACGCTCGCACGTCTCTCTGGCGGCTATAAGTCCTTCTTCGCTAATTCTGGCGCTGAAGCGAACGAAAACATGGTGAAGATTGCACGCCTTTGGGGTCAGCCCACGGGCCGTTATGAAGTGATTACCTTTAACAAGGGTTTCCATGGTCGCACCCTCGCAATGTGCGCTGCTACCGCTCAGGAAAAGATTCAGCACGGCTTTGACCCCTTGCCCACAGGTTTCGCATACGCAGATTACAATGATTTGGAGTCCGTCAAGGCTGCAATCAACGAAAAGACTGTCGCAATCATGGTGGAACCCATCCAGGGCGAAGGTGGCGTCATTGAAGCAACCAATGAATTCCTCCAGGGGCTCGCAGATCTCTGCAAGGAAAAGAATCTCCTCCTCTTAATGGATGAAATTCAGACCGGTATGGGTCGCACGGGTTCGATGTTCGCATGGGAGCAGACCCCTGTGAAGCCTGATATGTTCACCCTCGCAAAGGCGCTCGGTGGCGGTTTGCCCCTCAGCGCAGTGCTCGCACGTCCTGATTTGGCAGACCTCTTGAAGCCCGGCATGCTCGGCACCACCTTTGGTGGCAATCCTTGCGCCTGCGCCGCCGCATTGGCCGTGATCAATGTCATTGAAAAGGAAAATCTGCTCGAGCATACCCGCAAGGTTGGCGAACAGCTCCGCGAAGGCCTCGAGGCTTTGATGGATACCTATCCGCAGATCCTTGAAGTGCGCGGCCGTGGCCTCTTGGTGGGCATGGTTGTGGAAGGTTCCGCAGCTGAAATCGTTGAAGAATGCCGCCTCGGTGGCGTACTCTGTTGCACCGCTGGTGCACACGTTGTGCGTTTCTTGCCGCCTTTGAACATCAGCGAAAAGAATCTCAGCGAAGCACTCGAAATGATCGCTGACTCCTTCGACCAGCTCTTTGGCGAATAAGTTAACCTTCAGGATTGTTGAAAAGGTCGCGCACAATCGTGCGCGACCTTTTTCTTTCTACTCGCCATCGCCCTTCGCTCACACTCGCACAGAAAGGGTGGAGAGGATGGGGAGGGAGGAAGAAAGGGAGAAAAAGAAGGAAGGGGAGAGCAGTGGGGGCTAACTTCGCCCCCACACCCCTCAGGCAGGACTGAGTCCTGCACGCTACGCATCCTGACGGATGCTTTTTACTGGTGCTCACGGGGGGCGGGGCGCCCCCTGTTGGTTGGTAAGG
>JAGCML010000064.1 GCA_017646485.1 Kiritimatiellia bacterium | reverse complement strand
GATGAGGTGGTTGATGGAGAGTACGATGTTGCTAACGGCAAAGCTCAGCGCATCCAGTTTTCCGGTGAGGAAGACGAAGATGGTGACGGTGGAGACGTCTAATAGGACATGGCTACCGCTGGGCACACCGTAACGGACGATGCGCAACATCAGGGGCAACTTCATCGCAAAGGCGACTCGGCGACGGTGGGTCGTGGAAAAGTGTTTTTCGCGCAACATTGCCACGCCGAGGATTAAGGTGATGGTGACTTGTCCTAAGGCGGTGGCGATGCCTGCGCCTACGATGCCAAGTTCAGGAAGGGGGCCGCATCCCCAGATGAAGAGGGGATCGAGTGCAACATTGACCGCATTGCCGATGATATTGGCCACCATGACTAAACGCGTGTAGCCGCGTCCGGTGAAAAATCCAGAGAAGGCAGCACTAAAGGGAATGAAGAAGCTACCTAAGGTGAGGGTGAGGTAGTAACTGCGTTCGGCGGCGATGACTTCTGGTGCGTGGCCGACGACATCAAAGAGCCAGTAGCCGATGGGGATTGAAAGGATGAGGAGGGGAATGCAGAGGACGGCGAGCCAGATGCCTTGGGCCGTGGCACGCGCACAGGCAGCACGTGCGCCAGCACCCGAGAATTGCGCCACAAAGGTGCCAGAATAGAGCACGATGTTCTGCAAAAAGGCCAACACCATGAAGGACATCAACCCCGCGGGCAGGGCGGCCTGGATATTAATGGCGCTATGACGGGAGAGGAAGATGCGGTCGGCAAACATCATCAATGCATTGCCAGTCATTGCCAAAACCAGTGGCCATGCCACAGAGAAGCACTCACGGTAGGTGGCTGTTTTCTTAGCGATAGCGGTGGAGGGAGACATAAAACCTTCCGTAGCGGCGATGTGTTTGGTGATGCGTAACAGTGTGCGTGGCACTTGAATCGCACGCATTATAGCAATGCTCACGCTCAGAAGTCAATTTGTGGGGAGAACCAAAGGTCTAATGTGTTGTGAACGAGAGCTGGGCAACGCCTTTGAATTCAAAGCATTGCTGGTGCAGTGCGGTTGGGGACTGCGAAGACCCCCATCCATTTAAAAGGAGAGACTTACGGGATGTACGTGAGACTACGGCTTAGAGACCGAGGACGCGCGGGAAGTCGGGGAAGGACTCATTGAGCATTTCAAAGTGTTCAATAGAGACGGGTGCCTCAGCGCGGAGGGCGGCAAGCGCCATACTCATTGCGATGCGGTGGTCACCGTGTGCGGTGACGGTGGCACCACCAGGAATTTTGCCCGTTCCCTTGATGCAGAAGCCATCGGGATACTCTTCAATGGCCACGCCGAGGGCTTGGAGATTGGCGGCCATAATGGCGATACGATCGGATTCCTTGGTGCGGAGTTCTGCGGCCTCACGCACAACGGTTTCGCCTGTAGCATAGGCGGCGGCAATCATAAATGCGGGGAATTCGTCAATCATGCGCACGACCAAGTCACCTTGAATGGTGGTGCCAGTGAGATTTTTCGCCGCACGGACACGAATGTCGGCAACGGGTTCGCCCGCCATTTCGGTTTCGTTTTCAAAGGTAATCTCTGCGCCCATCGCACGTAAAGCATCCACAATGCCTGTGCGGGTGGGATTGATGCCGACCTTTTCCAAAAGGAAGTCACTGCCTGGGAGGATGGTGGCGGCAACCATTAAGAAGGCTGCGCTGGAGATGTCACCGGCGAGTTCGGTATCCAAAGGCTTTAAGGGTTCGCTCTGAGGAAGTACGACGGCACCATAACCTTCGGAGAAATTGCGCACCCGAGCACCCATTGCCGAGAGCATACGTTCGGTATGGTCACGCGAAGGGCCAGGTTCAATAATCGCGCTGGGGGAATTTCCCGAAAGGGCGGCTAAAAGCAAGCAACTCTTCACCTGCGCCGAAGCCACCGGCAGAACATAATTGATAGACCCCATCTGTGCCGGCTTGAACGAGAGCGGGGCACGGTCATTGGCGGATTCGACATTAGCACCAAGGATGCGCAAGGGTTCGATAATGCGCCCCATCGGACGTTTGCGAAGCCCTTCAGAACCATCCAACGTGCACTCAATGCCAGCCGCAGCCACTGCGCCAGCTAACAAACGGAAGGTCGTGGCAGAATTGCTGCAATCTAAAGGCGCCTCAGGCGTCTTAAAGCCCTTGAGTCCCACCCCCTTCACCTTGAGCACATGGGACTCCTCATCCAGGCTCCACTCCACCCCTAAGGCACGCAAACAACGCAACATTGCGCGCGTCACACCGCCAATCAAGAAACGGCGGATGGTGCTTTCACCCTCTGCTAAGGCGGCAAAAAGGAGCGCACGGTGGGAGAGAGACTTGTCTCCTTCAGGGCGATAGGTGCCAGTTAAAGGAGCGGTGCGAGGAGAAATGGTCTGTGTCATGGGGCAGAGTCCAACGAGATGAGGGGCGCAATCTACGCTTATGCCTCTGGGTCAGCGGGTAAATCGTCGCGTGTGAAGCCCTGTTTTGCTAAGGCTTCGTCAATGGTCTTGAAGTGGCACTTGGCGACCTGTGGCAGAATTTCAGGCCCCTTTGCCTGTAAGAGGATATCCAGCACCTCCGGAACACGTGGCCCTGCGCCCTTTGGTAAGGTGTAGCCAATGCTTTCAGAGAGTTTCTTCAACTCTTTAATGAAGACGTCACGCGCAAGCACCGAGGCCGCCGCAACCGCGATATCGCGTTCAGCCTTGTGCATCTGCTCGATAATCATTTTCTTACCACGGGGCATCAAGGCACGATTAATCGTAGACTCCGTCTTGGCAAATTGGTCGATGACGGCACGCGGACAGTCGGGGCGTTGCTCAGCAAGCGTCTCAATGGCGCGCGCATGGCACCAAGCCAAGAGGCGATTGAGATTGTGAATCTTGTTGTAGACGCGGTTATAAGTCTGCGGACGGAGCAAGACAAAGGAGCAATTGTTGCGACCGAGAATCTTACGAGCCTCTGCGGCCAAGGTGGTAATCTTGCTATCTGCGATGGTTTTAGAGTCGCGGATACCCAAATCTGCGAGTCGGCGACCGGTGGCTTCATTGATGAACACCGCCACCGTGATGAGCGGACCAAAGATATCGCCCTTGCCACTTTCGTCAGTACCCATATGCGGCGCGAACATCTTCGGGTCGAGTTGTTCTTCGTACCCAAACTCAGCGGTCTCTAAGACATGGGGCTCTAAGGTGAAGAGGATAAAATCTTCTGCACCCTTCCCCTGGACAACTAATTTGCCCGAGGTGTAGAGATTGACGGTGAGGTTCTTACCTTTGAGCGCAAGGGTGGTGTAAGGCACTTTGACGCGTTGCAACGAACTCATCCCCGCAGTGACCATATCCAATGTTTCGGCCTGCTCGGGGGTGATGGTGTAGGTGAAGATGTTATTGGCTGACATATTGCGTTTTAGAGGCTAATGTGCGCCGTGTAGTAGTCATTGATGACTGCTTCACATCCAAAGGTAGCCGCGATGAGAGCGGTGCGAATCCACATACCGTTGCGCATCTGACGCCAATACTTCGCACGTGGGTCGGTATCTACATCGGTGGAGATTTCGTCGCGACGCGGTAAGGGGTGAAGAATTGCAGCGCCTGGCTTCATGGTGGCGACTTGTGCTGCGCCGAGTTTGAAGGAGGAGGTGTCGATCTTTGCCGATTCGCCAGAGTCCTTATCCCACTCATCCTGAATGCGTGTCATGTACACTGCATCGGCTTCGGGAAGCCACTTGGCTAAATCGTCAGAGAGTTCGTAACTCACCTTGTGCGCATCCAGAATCTTGAGGATGTCTGGCTTAATTTGCAGTTCCTTCGGGGCAACAAAGATCTGGCGCACATTCTCAAAGCGCGTTAAGAGGAAGGCCAAGGAACGCACTGTTCGGCCACGCAGCAAATCGCCCACGAAGACAACCGTCTTGCCGTCAATTCCGCCCTGCGTTTCGAAGGAACGGTGGAGCGTGTAGATGTCGAGCAAGGACTGGGTGGGGTGTTGGTCTTTACCAGAACCAGCATTGATGAGGGGCACATTGCGTTCGGAATTGCCGAGTACCCAGGCGACACGTTCGGCTAAACCCTTGTCAGGCGAACGCATAATCACGAGGTCGAAGTAGGAGGAGAAGGTGCGGAAGGAGTCCACTTTACTCTCACCCTTCAATTCAGAACTCGTCGCTGCGTCACGCACAGAGCCCGTGCGCATCCCCAAAATCTCACACGCAGAGAGGTGGGAGAGGAAGGTGCGCGAGCTGGGTTGCGAAAAGTAGAGCATCGCACGTTTATGAGAAAGGAGCGAACTCAAAAAGAGCGCTCCTTCACGATTTTTAGAAATACGGCGAATACGTGTCGCTAATGCACAGAGGCGTTCGAGCAAAGGACGGTCGAACTGTTGCGCAAAGAGCGTGTGAAAGGGCATCCCATCTTTTTGCATCAAATAGGGTGCTTTTTCTTGTTTGGGAAGACCCTCAAAGTCTTCCCATTTAATCGTGGTGATGTCTTTCACATTCATTGCGGACCTCCGGGGTCATTAGGAGATAGATTAAAAGCCGTTTTCTTCGCAAAGTGCAGAGACGTACAACGCCTTAATGGTGTGCATACGATTTTCTGCTTCGTCGAAAACCTTGGAGAAAGTGGATTCGAAGACGTCGTCGGTGACTTCCAGTGCGCCGGTTTCACGCGAGACTTCGGTATTGTGGTCATGGAATGCAGGCAAGCAGTGGAGGAAGATGAGGTCGCCACCAAGGTTACCTGTTGCATCACAAAGGGGCATGTTGATTTGATAGGGGCGCAACAAGGCGAGGCGTTCGGCCTTCTTGTCTTCTTCGCCCATGCTCACCCAAACGTCGGTGTAGAGCACATTTGCGCCCTTCACGCCCTTGACGGGATCGGTTTCCACGCGCACTTCGCTTCCATTACGAGCGGCAATGGCGCGTGCTTCTTCCACGAGGGCTTCGCAGGGGAAGAGTTCGCGGGGGGTCACATTGACGAAATTGATACCAGCCTTGGCGCAACCCATCATGAGGGAGTTGGCCACATTGTTGCGACCATCGCCGACATAGGCCATCGTCTTGCCCTTCACTTCGCCGAAGGCTTCACGCATGGTCATCATGTCTGCGAGGAATTGGGTGGGGTGGCTTTCGTCGGTGAGACCATTCCACACCGGCACGCCAGAACGTGCGGCGAGGGTTTCCACCGTGCTCTGGGCATAGCCACGGAAGAGAATACCATCAAAGAGGCGACCGAGCACGCGTGCAGAGTCAGCAACAGATTCCTTGGCGCCGAAGTGCGTGGCCTGGCCGGTCAAGAATTCTGCGTGACCGCCTTCGTCACGAACGGCGATTGCAGCGGAGTTGCGCGTACGGGTGGAGCTCTTTTCAAAGATGAGCGCGATGTTCTTACGACGTAACAATTCGCCACGAATGCCAGCTTTGCGGCGGGCTTTGAGGGCGATGGCGAGGTCAACCATGTAGGCAAGCTCGTCGTCAGAGAGCGAACGGATGTTGAGCAATGAACGACCGAGGAGCGCGTGGTTTAGTTGGAACATAGGATAATCACCTTTCTAAACAATGCTATTTTAGCAAAAAATGGGGCTTGTCAACCGATTCTGTTGATTACTTTGTGAGTCTGTCGTAGGCTGCATTGATGGCGGCCATGCGTTCGGTCGCCTCTTTGAGCATGGATTCTGGGAGGCCTTGCGCCTGCAAACGGTCAGGATGGAGTTCCTTGACCTTCTGACGATAGGCCTTCTTAATTTCTTCTGCGGTGGCAGTTTTCTTTAAGCCGAGCAATTGCAAATCCTGTTCGCGTTGCCCAAGCGGTGCCGTGCGATAGGTATTTGAATGGCGGGAGCGTTGGTTGGTGTTCCCCGCGGAGGGATCATTCACCAAACGGATGATGAATTCGCGCGGAATGCCGAAATGGAGCCCGGCATAGGCGAGCATTTGACGTTCGCTTTCGCAGAGCGTGCCATCACTCTTTGCGATGCGGACTAAGAACTTAAAGGTGAGCAAGCGCACTTCAAAGTCGTAGTTCACTTGAGCAAAGTGGGCAACATAATGCTCAAAACGCAATGGCGAAACCTTGGCTTCATTGAAGCAACGTTGCGCAAGGAGGCACTCTTCACGGGTCAGACGCAATTCGGAAAAGATGGTTTCTACGCTCGAAATTTCACGTTCTGTGATGCGTCCATCTGCCTTCGCGATCTTTGATAGAAGTGGCATCAAGAGCATCAGGTAGTGTTCTTTGGGAGAGTGGCCACCTGTCGCACGACGGAAGTCGTCATCTGTGTTTTCAGGACGTTGCTTTTGGAAGAGCGGCGCAATGAGATGATTCCAGACAAAGGGAATCACCAGGAAAAAGAGAATAAACTGACCGAGGCATCCCATTAGTTATTCTCCAGTGCTGCTTCAAAGCGTTGCTTCACGTCAAAGGCATCCATTTGCGTGAAGAGTTCGTCTAATTCGCCTTCCATGACGCGATCAAGCGAGTAAAGGGTGAGGTTGATGCGATGGTCGGTGAGACGATTTTGGGGGAAGTTGTAGGTGCGAATGCGTTGCGAACGGTCGCCGCTGCCACGGAGGGTCAAGCGTGTGGCGCCGACCTTTGCCGCTTCTTCTTGACGCCGCGCATCCAAAATACGCGATTTCAAGACGGCTAAAGCCTTTTCTTTATTGCGGTGCTGGCTACGTTCATCCTGGCATTGGGCCACGAGTCCTGTGGGCAAGTGGGTGATGCGAATCGCAGAGTAGGTGGTGTTGACGCCTTGTCCGCCATGACCCCCTGCGCAGAAGATGTCGACACGCAGTTCGCTTTCGGGAATCACTAAATCGTCTTCTTCATCGGCTTCGGGCAGGGCAATCACCGTCGCAGCACTCGTATGAATGCGGCCTTGTGCTTCGGTGACTGGAACGCGTTGCACGCGATGGCCGCCACTTTCGAAACGGAATCTGCCATAGGGCATCTCGCCGCCAGAGATGGAGAGCACAATTTCCTTGTAGCCGCCCAATTCACTGGGTGAGGCATCCATCACCGTCACTTTGTAGCCATGGGCTTCGCACCACCGCGTATACATACGGAAGAGGTCTGCGGCGAAGAGGGCAGCCTCATCTCCACCTGTTCCTGCGCGGATTTCAAGCATCGCATTGCGACTGTCAAGCGGATCCACGGGCAGAAGGGCT
>JAGCML010000063.1 GCA_017646485.1 Kiritimatiellia bacterium | reverse complement strand
GGATCATCTTCCAGAAGAAGGGTTTCCTCATCGGTAAACCGTAAATCTGCAGTACGCTGAATCGCACCGTCATTTAATTGCTTACGCAATTCAAGCGGACCATCCAACCATGCACAGTCGCCTCGTTCACGTGTTAAAAGGGCATGGCGCCGCTCGGTTTCAAGTGCGGCCGTGGGGATTTCCAAACGTTTTAGGCGACCATCACCTGCGCAGACACGGCAGGTTAAAAGCCCCTTCGCCTTGTTGATTGGTCCAGCAAGGCGTACAAATTCAGGGTCATTAAACCCCTCTGCCGCTGGTCCATTTTGATGGCCAAACGCTAATAATGCGTATTTCACATCTGCTACCGTGCCACGAAGGTGACGATAGAGCAGGGTCATCGCACGCTCAGGGCGGAAGAGCCTGACATCATGACAGACGCCATCTTGCGTTGCCACCATTGGACAGGTCTTATTGTGCGGGCAGGGGGCGTAAACTGGCGCATCGGTGAAGAAGGTGCGAAGTGCATGCAACTTCGGTACCGAGGCGCGATCTGCAGGTTCCAAAAGTAAGATAAAGGAGGGAACGTCTGTCGTAAGTGCCGCATGAAAACGTTTTAATGCCTCCAACGCATCATGTTGAATGGGGAAGGCTTCATTAAAGGCAAAGCTTGAGAGGATGATGTCATAGGATGCCTCAGGCTGAAAGGCACGCAAGTCGGCATGATGACAAGTCGCATTCGGGAGGAGTGCTTTAACGGTTTCAAGGGCTTTTGCAGACCAATCCACACAGGTGATGCTTGGGGCGTGTTGGGTGACTTCTGTCAAGAAGTCCTGTGCAGCTAATGCGGCAGATCCAATGCCAGAACCTAAATCCAATACGCGTAACGAACGCTTGGGAAACTCCGGCAGTCGATTGAAAATCCCGCATAAGGCTTCGTAGACACGCATATAGGTTTGTGGCGCAAAGCAGAGCGCATAGGCGGTTTGCGTGTCGGAATCATCCAAATAAGCGGAGAATGATGTTGGACGAGCATCGGTAAATTCGGAAGAGAGCGCTTCAACATTGGGCTCAAGGCGAGCGAGTTGATCTAAGGGACACCGTGAGAGTCCCCATGCCTCTAACTTTTGCCGTCCAGGGTAGTTCGTTTGATTAGAGCATTTCATAGATATTGACCTCGTCCTCGTCTGGCAACCACTCAATTGCGTCAACGTCATCTGTTGGGGGCGTTTCCGTTGAGGTGCCGTCTGCCTGAACTGCTTCAGCCGGGGCCTCGTTTGATGGGGTTGAGGAGTCTGTTAGCGGTGTAGTGGGAGAAGCGTTCGCAGATGTTTTCGTGGTTCCTTGGGGCAATGCAAAGTTAGGATCTAATGCATTCATGAAGGGGGCGGCTTCTTCCCATGTGAGGGATTGCAATCGTTTCCGATGTAGGGTGAGCTGGAAGGCTTCCATAGACATCGGTTCAAGTAATTTGGTCCGATGTTCAAACTCTCTCAACCAGTAGTGGCGAACAATGTCACGCGCATAGGAAAGCGGTGAAATGTCATCACTTCCAGAGGAGATACGGTCTGCCGCGGCAAAGAGTTTGGCGAGGTAGGCAGAGAAGGCCGTATCCGAGTGGTCTGGCGTAAGATGTTGGTGCTTTGAGAGGGTCGCCTGGATTGCCAAGTCGTAGAGTTTAGCCGCGTAAGGATTGCGGATAAAGGCTGGTGGAAGATGTTGCAAAAGGCAAGCCATGACCTCTTGGTCGGTGAAGTAATGTGCGAGGAGTTCGCAGAGTGCACCGGCTAAATTTTGGGAGACGTCTAAATCGTCTGCCGTAGGCAAGGGTGGTGCTTCTGGTTCTGAACCCTGCTCAAATGTCTCATAGGAATCATCTGGGATGAATTCAGACTCTTCATCAGGGAGCAACATTTCGTCATCAACGAAGGTGCCGTCTGAGACAATTTCGGGTGAAACAGGTGCCTTTTGGGTGGTTCGGTTCCCGTGTTCTTCTTGTCGAGCAAGAAACTCTGCGCGTCGACGTTCTGCCTCTGCAGCATTCGCACGCACATCTTCTAAGTCTTCCAGTAAGGTGGAGACGGGTAGATTGAGGGCTTGCGCTGCATCTTGTAAGAAACGCGTTGTCAAGACTGGCGTGGGACAATTGAGTACGGTCATCACCACTGTGCGTGCGATACGAACGGTGGCCTCCATCGTGTCGGGAGCAGTCTCCATTGCTTTGAGGCTACGTACAAGAAAGATGGCGGGGTCTTCTGCGGCGTTTAAGCAACTCTGAAAGGCGTCGTTACCCTGTTTTTGCAAGAGCGAGTCGGGGTCTTCATCTGCTGGCAATGAGACGATACGTACAGGGATCCCTTCAGCAAGGAAGAGTTCCATGGTGCGTAGTGCGGCCTTGATGCCAGCCTTGTCGCCATCAAAGACGAGGTCTGCCGTATCTGCATAACGTTTAAGTAGGCCAACGTGTTCGGCCGTAAAAGCAGTGCCTTGCGATGCGATGGCGGTGTTAAACCCACACGCATGACAACGAATCACATCGACTTGCCCTTCACAAACCAGTGCACGGCGTGGCGTGGCTTTGGCAATATGACCACGCGCTAAATGGAGTGCATAGAGGGTTGTCGACTTTTTGAAGATTTCAGTTTCCGGGCTATTAACATACTTGCCCGTATTTTTCGCTTCTCGTAAAAGGCGACACGAAAAGGCAATGACACGGCCTTGGGTGTCGCAGATCGGGAAGGTCAAACGACCATGAAAACGGTCGTAATAGCGGTCGCCGGGTCGACGGGGTGGGGCAAGTAAACCTGCCGCAACGAGTTCCTCGGCTGTGAACCCATGTTTGTCTGCCCATTTGAGAAGTGTATCTTGCCCTAATGGCGCATAGCCAATCTGAAATTGTTCGGCGACTTCATCGGAAAGTGCACGCGATGCTAAATAGTCGCGTGCAATCTGTCCCTCGCGTGTTTGCAAGAGGCAACGCCGATAAAAGGCTGCAAGTTCTTGATTGATTTGATAGAGGCGGTTGCGAATCTGCGCCTGCGGATCGTAACGTTCTTCAAGCTTCACCCCTGCACGTTCAGCGAGTTTGCGGACGGCTTCAATAAAAGGAATGCCTTCATACTTTTGCACGAAGGTGAAGATGTCTCCGTGTTCACCACAACCAAAACACTTGTAAAACCCTTTATCATTATTGATATGAAAGGAGGGGGTCTTTTCGTTGTGAAAAGGGCAACACGCCTTTACGGCTGAACCCGCACGTTTGATGTCAATGCCATACTCGCCGATGAGTTCACTCAGAACAATTCGATCTTTGATTTCGGCTAATGCGACTTGATCGAATGATGCCATTACGGTCTTCCTTCCGAATGAGGCGAAGTAGGAGATGTCTTAGGCGCATCATTTTGTAAGACGGGAGTCATGCATTGCTTGAAATTGAAGGCGGAGAGTTGGTCCATCCAGAATTGAGAAACTACGGCCAAGAAGGGATTGCGTTCAGAGGCTTCACGAAAGGCTTGTACCTGATTTTTGCCCATTGTAAAGAGCCCGCCGATAATGCTAATGAAAAAGAAAACCTTGACTGCGCCAGTGAGTGCACCGAGAATCGCATCAAAGGGTTGGGGAAGAATGCAACTCACTAATTTGCGGATGAGGCGACTCACGATCAGAAAGAAAAGCCCGCCACAAATGGCGACGACAATCGCAGCATAGAAGCTACATGCTGTCGTATCCCATTGTGGAAAAGAGGCGATAAAAGCCCTCTGGATGGGTTGATAACCATACCACAAAATGCCAATGCAGGTGATTAACCCCACGAGCGGGGCTAATTCACCTGAAAAACCTCTAAAGGCGCCACGAAGGGTGAAGAAGACAAGGAGGATGACAATAAGGGTTGAAAGGATATCCATTGGGCCAAAGAAAAAGGTTGGATTAGACTTCTGGAAGGGTGCCGCAGATTTCGTCATCGGTGAGATAACATGCAGGGTCTACCCCCCACAAATCACCAGTCGCCGCTTCGGCACGTGCACGGAAGTTGCCGCCACAGATATTGAGGAAGCGACACGTTTTGCAGCGTCCCGTCACGTAGTCTGCCTTGTGGCGCAACTGGTACAAGAGCGAACCTTGCGGTGGGTTGCCCCAAATTTCCCCAAAGGGTTTTTCTTTGACATTTCCTAAGGGTTTATCACGCCAGAATTGATCAGGATAAACGGTGCCATCCCATGAGACACAGGAGAGACCATTGCCAGAGGAGTTGCCACCATTCATCTTCAACAAACGCAAGACTTCATCTGCATTTGCTGCACCTTCTTTGACCATGCGCATCCAAAGGTAGGGCGCATCGCAGTGGTTGTCGACCGTTAAGACCTCTAATGGATGGCCAGCATCAAAGGAGGCCTTCGTTTCATTGATGATGGTGTCAACGGCTAAACGGCTCTCTTCATGGGTAAGGTCATCACTCTTGATGTCTGCGCCACGACCGGTGTAAACCAAGTGATAGAGGCAAATGCGTGGAATTTTCTCTTCACACATGAGTTGGAAAATGGCTGGAATTTCCTTTGCGTTCGCACGGGTTAAGGTAACGCGGAGGCCAACCTTTACGCCTGCTTCTCGGCAAAAACGAATCGCGGCAAGCGAACGGTCATACGCACCTGGCACCCCACGAAACGCATCATGCGTTTCGCGAACACCATCAATGCTAATCCCCACATAGCTCACGCCAATTTGGGCGATTTGCTTTGCGATAGATTCTGTAATGCAGGTGCCATTGGTGGAAAAGACCACGCGTAATCCCTTTTGACGCGCATAAGCTGCCAATTCAAGGATGTCTTCGCGAATAAAGGGCTCGCCACCCGAAAAGAGGAGTACGGGACACCCAAATGCGGCGAACCCATCAATTGCACGAAGGGCTTCCTCATGTGTCAATTCTTTAGAGGTGTCTGCCACACCCGCGGCGTAGCAGTGCTTACACTTTAGGTTGCACCGTTGGGTGATGTTCCAAACAACAATCGGCTTTTTGTCGATTGAAAACTGCAAGAGATGGCTCGGTAAATGCGCACTTTTCCGACCATAACGCAAGGGGTCTGCCGCTTCAGCTTGCCCCATGTAAAGTTTCGAAATGCCAATCATGCTTACGCCTCAGGCAATTGGTTAATCCAAGAGCGATACTGTTCGGTTGGCTTGGCCATTAAGCGAAGCGCACGTTCAAACCACTGCTTCGCATTCGTCTTTTGCTGTTGGCTATAGAGAATGCGTCCCATCAGGTCTGCATACGTACTATTGCGCGGATCTGCCACGAGTGCAGGACGGAGATAATTCGCTGCAGCTTTATACTTTTTGGCATTCTGATAGGCAATTTGTGCAGCTTCAAAACGTGCAGTTGTCGCATTCGGACGAATGGTCAATGCAGTATCGTATGCCTTTAACGCATCATTAAAGTTTTTATTCTGCTTGCAGAGACGCGCCAATTCAAGCGCGGCTTCATAGTTGGAGGGGTCTGCTTCGGAGGCTTTACGTGCGAGACGTTCTGCAGATCTGTAATTCTTGCGCTTCTTTTCGCTCTGCATCTGCTTCAATGCTTTTTCGCAGGCTGAGGCATCCCCTGTAATGACCGGCAACTGCTTGAGCGAGGTCAAATAACCCTCTAAACGCTTGACCTGATTCTTCGCATCCTTCAATTTTGAAGAGTTTTCAGGCAATAAACGTTCTGCCATTCGGAAATTATCCAACGAAGCATGGTGCAAATTGATCGCCTCGTGACGGCACAACATCCCTAAGTTGTACAATGTCACCGCATCGGTAGAGTTTAATTCCTGAGCGGTTAAAAGTAAGGCTAAAGCCGCATCATAGTTTTCCTGCTTGGCATAAATCTTCGCCAAATGCGAAAGCACACGGACACGAAGCGCAGTATCAGGCGAATTTAAGACCTTGCGGTAGTAACTCGCAGCTCGTTCGAGATCCTTTTCACGTTCAGCCACGATGCCCAACAACTCATAGCAACGATCCGTGATATCTGTCGTTGCACCAGAGGCTAACGCTTTTTCAAGCATTTTGATCGTGTACGAGTAGTCTTGCGTTTGAAAAGCCGATAACGCCAAGCTGTAATACACGATTGGAGATTCGCCAGACTTCTTTAAAAGCGCTTCATAAGTGAGAATCGCACGAGCATAATTGCCTTCATGATACGCTTGATCAGCACGTTTGGCCAAAGCCTCTGGCGTATCAGGCATACAACCCGAAGAGAGAAGGAAGAGGGGAAGCAACACAAAAAGTACATATTTCATGGTTTAACTCCGCAACGATAAAACCGCTTTCAAAACCTTTTTATTCTACCACAATAAATCGCGTGCGTGAAAATAGCAATTTAAAAAATACGTGGAGATGACAAGAGAAATGATGTGAAATAGAGGTACTAAAATGCGATTACTGCCACTTTTAAATACGATTGGCCTCTCTCTTTTAGGAAAAAAGGTAGGATGAAGGAGGGGCTTGTGCGTGAGGAAAAATGAGGTAGGGCATAGTTGAAAATGCGAATGGTAGCATTTTCAAAATGAAGAAGGGGTGTTTTGAAAACGTATTTCAATAGAGTCGATTTTCAATAAGGCTTATATTGCTGAAGAAAATGGTACCATTTACTGTTAGAATATGGTACCATATTCCTCATCAAAATGGTACCATATTCTCTATCAAAATGGTACCATTTTCTATCGCAATATGGTACCATATTCTTCGGCAATAGAAGCCTTATTCAAACGCAAAACAAGCCTTCTTCAATTTCAACATTAGCCT
>JAGCML010000062.1 GCA_017646485.1 Kiritimatiellia bacterium | reverse complement strand
GCAGATGCGTTGGCTTTTCGTGGGCGAAGCCTAGTGTTACGAAAAGCTCAACGCATCTTCTTGTGTTCCTAGTGTTTAAATCCCCTGGCAGTCCTGCGCGCAGCGCCCCCTCGGACCTCAGAACCCCGAACCCAGAACTGTGGCGCAGCCACCTCGTCCCACATGCAGTCCTTTACATGCTTCGCAGATGCGTTGGCTTTTCGTGGGCGAAGCCTAGTGTTACGAAAAGCTCAACGCATCTTCTTGTGTTCCTAGTGTTTAGATTTCCTGGCAGTCCTGCGCCGCAGGCGCCCTCTCGGACCTCAGAACCCCGACCCAGAACTGGTGGCTCCGCCACCCCGACCCCGTCCTACGCGGGCGCCCGCTTACTTCTTGCCGCGTTTGCCGAGGCCGAAGAGTTTGAGTGCGGCACGGAAGTCTGCGGGGAGCGGGGCGTGAGCCTTGATATGCACGCCAGAAATCATGGGGTGGGGCAACTCCAGTTCGCTGGCGTGAAGCATCTGACGTGTGACCGAGAGGACACGCGGATCGTCGGAGTGTTTCATGCCGTACTGACGGTCACCGATGACGGGATGACGAATACCCGAGAGGTGGCGACGAATCTGGTGCGTGCGCCCCGTTTCAATGCGCAACGAAAGGAAGGTCGCATCAGCGGTGGCCTGCAAACGGCGCATGTGGGTGACGGCGCGTTCGCCATCGAGGGTTTCGGTCAAGGTCGAGGAGAGGCGTTCCACGCTACCGGATGCGATAGCGTTATAGAACTTAATCACGCGGTGGGTCTTAAACATCGCGATGGCAGCCTCTTGCGCTTCGTCATTCTTACTGAAGAGGATGACACCAGAAGTTTCACGGTCAAGACGGTGCACGGCGCAGATGTCGGGATTGTGTTCCTGCACACGCAAGAGTTCTTCAGCGGAGTTGCGACCCTGCGTGAGCACACCTGCGGGCTTATCTACAGCCAAATACCACTCATCCTGCCACAAAATGCGGATATGTGGACGGGCATCCGTGGTCTTGTCTTGCTTAGCGCCGGTGCTACGTTGCACCACAAAGGCTACCTTATCCCCGGGTTTGAGGAGGTGACGTGCGATCCACACGAGTTTACGATTCACCCACACCACGCGTGCGTCAATCATTGATTTGGCGGCACGCTTGGTGACTTTCAGGCGCGAGGAGAGGAAATCCTGTAAGGAAATCCCTTCTTCGTCTCGGGTGACAATGGCGATTTTAGGTTTGCTCGTGGTTGGAGGCATAGAGAAACTCCATTAAAGGGTTTTGACGAAACGTGCGATACGCGTGACGGCTTCTTTGAGTTGTTCCAAGCCAGTGGCGTAAGAACACCGCACAAAGCCTTCACCACAAGCACCAAAGGCGGTGCCTGGCACGACGGCGACATTTTCAGCGTCTAAGAGTCGCACGGCAAATTCGCGCGAGGTGAGGCCGAATTTCTCAATCTGCGGGAAGGCATAGAAGGCGCCAGCAGGATTGTGCATGGGGATGCCCGCTTCGGCAAAGGCCGCACGCAGGAAGTTGCGACGCTGTTCATAGGCCTGCAACATCGGCTTCATGTCTTCTGCTGGGTGACGCATTGCCTCAAGCGCTGCGTACTGCGATGTGGTGGGCGCGCACATGATGGCATACTGATGGATCTTCAAGATGGTATCCATCATCCACTTCGGTGCGCAGACATAGGCCATGCGGAAGCCTGTCATTGCCCACGACTTGGAGTAACCATGGTGCAAAATGAGACGGTCGCGCAATTCGGGAATCGAGGCGAAGGAGACGTGTTGCTTGCCGCCCCAGGTCATCTCTGCGTAGATTTCGTCCGAAATCACAATCAAATTATGGCGAATCGCAAAGGCCGCAATAGCCTCCACGTCAGCACGTTCCAAGACCGCACCCGTGGGATTGGTGGGGAAGTTGAGCATAATCGCCTTGGTTCGCGGTGTGACCTTGGCCTCAAGCGCTTCAATGGAGAGACGGAAGTTGTCCTCCACGCGGGTTTCCACCGGCACCGGCACACCATGCGCCATGGCGATTTCTGGGGCATAACTCACGAAACAGGGTTCGTGATAGAGCACTTCATCACCAGGATTTAAGATGGCGCGGAGGGCAATGTCCAACCCCTCCGAAGCGCCCACCGTAATCAAAATTTCAGTAGCAGGATCATAAGTGCCGCCGAAGTTATTTTTGACATAACCTGCGATCGCTGTGCGAAGTTCCATCAACCCCGCATTGCCCGTGTAGTGCGTGCATCCTTTGTCCAAGGACTTTGCCGCAGCTTCACGGATATGCCAGGGCGAATCAAAGTCAGGTTCACCAATTGCGAGCGAAATCACACCCGTACGTGTGCTCACAATATCAAAGAATTCGCGAATGCCACTCTTGGGCAAATCAACGATATGACGGGCTAAATAGTCGTGTGGATCCATAGTTACGGGCTCACAACAAGGCGGCTATCATCTTGCGGCTTAGCCATCAAGACGTTGTTCTGCTTATAGGTTTTCAAACGGAAGTGCGTGGCCGTGGAGACAATCCCACGAATCGTAGAGAGCTTTTCGCTCACAAAACGCGCCACAGAGAGCAACGTCTTCCCACTCACAAAGAGCAATAAATCATACGCGCCACTCATCAAATAGACCGCTTCAGTCTCTTCAAAACGGCTCACTTCTTCGGCAATGCGATTAAAACCGCCATCGCGTTCAGGCGTGACGCGCACCTCAATCACAGCCGTAACCGAATCGTGGGGAACGAGGTCCTCGTTGATAATCGCTTGCCAACCGCGAATGACGCCTTCGTCTTCCAAGCGTGCGATGGTCGCCTCAACTTCTGCCACCGCTACACCCAAAAGACGCGCCATATTCTCAGGCGACTCTTTCGCATTAGAACGCAAAATGTCCAAAAGACTCTCAACCATGATTAGACTCCTTCCCTAAATCAAAAAAAGCCCGCAGAGACGCGCTCTACAGACTTTTCTTCAATATGGTTGCCTCACAAGGATTCGAACCTTGACAAACTGATCCAGAGTCAGTTGTGCTACCGTTACACAATGAGGCAATAAACGTAAAACGCAACACATTATGCCAAAACATTTTTTAGAAAGCAAGCCTTTTTTTCAAAAAAATGAAAAAGACCTGGCGGTGCGGCGGATTACGTGGCTTCGCCACTGTGGATTACGCATGCTGGCGCATGCTGTGGATTACGGGCCTGACGGCCCTGTAGATTACGCTTCGCTGTGGATTTCCCAGCACTCCGTGCTCGGGCGCATATGTCCGCACCTGCGGTGCTAACTCAGACCTCTGAACCCAGAACTGTGGCGTAGCCACCCTGCATGCAGTCCTTTTCCGTGAGCACCAGTAAAAGCACATCCGCCAGGATGTGCAG
>JAGCML010000061.1 GCA_017646485.1 Kiritimatiellia bacterium | reverse complement strand
GATTGAGGAGCGTCGCAGCCCCTAAGACGGCCAATGTGATATGAACACAAAGCCCGCTCATTAATCCCAAGGTCACCGCTAATCCTGCTGGCGCACCAAAGGCGGCAGATTGCGCTAAGACAAAACAATTATCTGGCCCAGGTGCTAACGCCACCAAAAGACAAGCGGAAAGATACAGCCAGAGCTTCATAGGAGGTCTTTACGTGAAACGGCTCAAGGTGAGCACGCACAGTGCTAAATGAGAGCTTATTGTTGAGGTTTTTGCTTCGTAATGCAATCTTCCCCATTTCGGGAGAGGAATCATGAGAAGTTATTTGTTGCTTGAGCCATCGGCGAGATTCGCCTTCACCCATGCTGAAACAACCGACTGTGGCAACCCCATCACATTGGTATACGACCCAATGCGTTCCTCAATGAGAAGGTCACCACATTCATTGATGTCATAGGCCCCTGCGCGATCAAGCGGTTTAACACGATCAAGATAGTCTTGCACCGTGCCCAATCCGTACTGCTTAAAGACTAAACTCGTCGCTTCAATGAATAAATCGGGGTCACGACGGCCGGGCTTTAGAAAGGCAACCGCAGTGTAGACCTGTTGGCTCCGCCCCGCATAGTCGAGCAACCATGCCTGCGCCTCTTCGTAATCTCGTGGCTTCCCAAGCACCTTTCCATTAAATGCTACGACCGTATCTGCCGCCAAAATCACAGCATGCGGATAACGTTTCGCCACGGAAAGCGCCTTCAGACTGGCATTCTTGACAACGGTTGCCACAGGGTCCACTGCTCGCACGCTCTCTTTACACGTCGCCAAATGGACCTCAAAGGGAATCTTCAAATGCCGCAAGATTGCTTGGCGACGCGGGGAAGCAGAGGCGAGAATAAGTTTGGCCATGAGATTTTACCGACTCAAATCGTGAGCAAAAAACCTTGCGATGCACTTACTGCACGCGCGTTAAGAGAGATTCTGCGAAGGCTCTTAGCACGCTTGTATCACCTGGGAAGTAATCCAAGGTATCGAGTGCCGATTCCGTTTGGGCTCGTGCCATCGCCTTGAGCACTTCAGGGTCATTCTGACAGACGGCAAGGGCGTTGAATTCATTGCCCTCTTTTGCCTGATTAGCGTCTAACAAATCATCAATTAATTGAAAGGCCATGCCGATGTGTCTGCCGTAAATATCTGCCGCACGGAACTGCACTTCACTCCCATTCGCCGCAATCACCCCCATGCGACAGGCCGCCTCAATCAAGGCGCAGGTTTTTCCGAAGTAAATCCGGCACATTAAATCTGTATTCCACTCTGCAGGCGGGATGCGCGTCGCATCAATATCTGCGACCTGACCGTGGATGACCTCCGTCGCCGCTCGCGTCAACTCAGGCAACAATTCCCCCGCAGACGCACATTCTGCGATACACGCAAAGGCACGCGCCTGCAAGTAATCCCCTGCCAAAACCGCCGTCGTTTCGCCATACTTCGCCCACACGGTGGGTTGACCACGCCGTAGGGAGTCATTATCCATACACGGCAAGTCATCGTGAACAAGCGTGTAGCTATGCAAGAGTTCAATCGCAAGTGCGGCATTCAGCGCATCCTTCGGACACGCATTTCCACAGGCTTCTGCGAAGAGCAATGTCAGCACGGGGCGAACGCGCTTCCCCCCTGCCGTCACTGCATGGCTGGAGGCGGCGAAAAACTCCTGCAAATAGGCCTCTTCCGTCTCAAAGAAATGACGTAAGACGTCATCCATTTGTTGGGCCTTTGCGGCGAGGTGTGCTTTAACTTCTGCGGTCATCCTACGCTCCCTTTTCCTAACACAGGGTGTGAAAGATGCGTTTCCCCAAAAGGAATTGGAAGAAACGCATCTGATTTCTGTGGGATTATTCTGCCACAGCGGCAGCGATCATATCACCGACCTGCTCGGTGGTGAAGCCCATTTCGTTGGCGAGCTGGCTCTTCATCTTCGGCGTAACGGAGGCGATTGCGCGCGTAATGGCATTTGCGGCTTCGGCTTCGCCGAGGTGTTCGAGCATCATTGCGCCGGCACCAATGGCTGCGATGGGATTGATGGCGTGCTTGCCCGTCCACATGGGGGCCGTACCACCGATGGGTTCGAACATCGAGACGCCGTTGGGATTGATATTACCACCCGAGCTCACGCCGAGGCCACCCTGGGTGATGGCAGCGAGGTCAGTGATGATGTCACCAAACATATTTTCAGTGACAATGACGTCAAACATTTCTGGGCAGGAAACCATGTAGAGCGTGGTGGCATCCACGTGGTAGTATTGACGCTCGACATCGGGGAATTCTTCACCGACTTCTGCGAAGACGCGATTCCAGAGTTGGTACATGTACGTGAGCACATTGGACTTACCCACGAGTGCGAGGGTATTCTTTTCGCCCACACCGCGCGCCTTCTTGCCGTACTTGCGAGCGTATTCGAAAGCAAAGCGAATGCAACGTTCCACCTGTTCGTAGGTGTAAGTCATGACCTGCGTGGCCACCGCATCCTTAGAATCTGCACGGGAGATGCCGCCCATGCCGGTGTACAAACCGCCAGAGTTTTCACGCACCACGCAGTAATCGATATCTGCCGGGCCCTTGTTCTTGAGCGGTGTTTCCACGCCAGGATAGAGGCGAATCGGACGCAAGTTAATGTACTGGTCGAGTTCGAAACGCATCTTGAGCAAAATACCCTTTTCCAAAATGCCAGGCGTCACGCGAGGATCGCCAATCGCACCGAGGAACATCGCATCGTGCGAACGGAATTCATTGAGCACGGAATCCGGCAAAATTTCGCCCGTAGCCAAATAACGCCCTGCGCCCACATCATAGTGCGTGAGGTCCAACTTAAACCCAAAGCGACGTTCTGCTGCATTGAGCACCTTCAACCCTTCAGCAACCACTTCAGGGCCGGTTCCGTCGCCTGGAACAACTGCAATTTTATACGTATTCATGAAACTGTTTCCTTCTTTCAAAATTGACTTTAAACCGATTACTTTTCGGAAATGCTCTTTTTGATGTAGGGCATGTAGTCGCGCGTGTAGACATAGAGCGACCAGAAATTCAAGAAGATGGCCACGG
>JAGCML010000007.1 GCA_017646485.1 Kiritimatiellia bacterium | reverse complement strand
GTGTGGAAATTCCCCACAGCTTCCTGACCATCGATAATCGCGCGATAATTGCCGGGCTGATCCCAGTTCGACGTCGTCGACAACCGCAAAAGCCCCTTATCCGAAAGTAACAGTGCCTGCGTAAAGGAGAGATCGAGCGGCTTACGCGGCGCCACCTTCAGGAGGGCGTCACGCAAATCATTCAAACTATGAAATGCCGTCAGATTACCCGCATTCGCAGCTTCACGAATCGCTCCATCAACAAACTTGCCCACGTCTGCCGAATCCCCTGCTTCACGCAAGACCTCCCCAACAATAGCCACATAGCGTTTTGCTAATTCGGGTTGCCCCAAAAAGCGCTTCCCACCCCAACGCATCACAATGCCAAAGGCATCCTTTGTGCCAACCTGACCTGCGAGTGCACCACGGAAGAAGGTGAAGCGTTGTTCATCCGTCTCCAGTAATTTCGCCAAGTTATCCAAAACAGCCGAGAAATCGCAGAATTCCGACACTGGGCGATCATCTTGACGAATCACCCCGTGCAACCGTGCCATCAATTTCGCCAAAGCGTCCTTACCACGCTCCTGTCCCACCAAACTTAATGCGTGACGCGAGAGTAAATCCCATGCAGGACGTGGATGCGCTGCGAGCCCTTGAGCTGCGGCTTCAATGAAAGCCTCCCATGCGGTAATCGGCACCTCCAAGGCGAGGGTGAGTTCTTTTTCCCATGCATCCAAAATGTCATAACTGCCAGGTGCATGTTTCAATGCTTGCGCATAAGCGGCCATCACCTTAGCATCGTAGGGATAACGCGCTGTCACCTTGAAATCCAAGCCGCGCCCACCATCATAATTGAAATAACGCAAAATAAAGGGATGTTCCCCTGCCGTTAGGGTGAGATTAGCGGTTTTATTCACCATCCCATGGCACCCATTATTATCAATCACCTGCTGCCCATCAACGATTAATTCCGAGCCATCATCACTCGTGAGGCCAAGCTCCACCTGGCAAGTCACCGGCACCTTAATTGTGCCTTCCCACACGAGCACCACATAATCACGAATCGCATCCCCTGCCTGCGCCACATCAATCGTGGTCACCCCTTCATCCACGCGAAGGAGTTCTGGCATCTGATCTGCTGCAGGCAAGCTCTTCGCCTTCCAATTCGGATAAATGCGACAGGTCATCGGCGAAAGCGTCGGTTGCGGATACTTCCGTAAACGCTTCACTTCCGCCTGCCAGTATTGACGTAAAGCCTCCAGACGCTTTTCTGCAAAAAACGTATCCGCCGCCAACGGCAAATAGTCAAAGGAATAGTGCCACATCTGATAATGTGCCCCAGTGTAGGGATTCACGTTGTAACAAATCCACCAATAATTCTCCGAGGGCACAAAGAAGGGATACGCGCAATGAGCTGGTTGGCCGCCTGGCGTAGAGGGCAAACCATGCGCCTTTGCCGCAAGACTACCATAGTAAGAAAGAGCACCGCACACGCCGCCCACCTTGCGTGCCGCTTCACGACGATTGTACACGTGCTCCCACGCCACATAGTAGTGCGGCCCCTGAACGGAATCTCCGAAGAAATTAAACGTGCGATACGGCGCATACCAACACACCCCCGAATACGCACGCGGCGGCACATTGTGCGTCTTGGCCAACCATCCCAGCTCCTCTGCCGTCACCTGCGCTGGCGTTAAGACATAGCGCAACATCCCCACCGGCAAATCTTCCGCACCGCGCGCCAATAACTTCCGTGCGCGAATCTCCACAAAGGTCACAAACAGGCGCAACAACGCATCGCGGTTGCTCTCGCTCGCATTCAAGGCCGCCGCCGTAGCCCACTTCTTCAACGCACGATTCGTCAGGGGCACCTGCCAAGCAAGCTCATCCAACATCAAAAGGCAGGCATCCCACGAAGGTTTCGCAGGCCCACTTCCAAAGAAATCCTCCATCCATGTACGGTCAGAGAAGAAAGCCTTCAAGAAGGCCGCGCCACCTTCGCGTTGGCGAATCGTGGCCAAGGTTTCAGGCTTCAAGACCGCCTTCGCGTAGGAAAAGACCGGATTCGTCAAATTCGCCTTATTCACACTCACCGCAATCGCCTGCGCCGCCTGCGCATCAAGCTCCTTACGCGGCTTTAATGCCACCGGTTCCGGACGACAAGAGGGCACCTCCTTCACCGCGCCAATAAACTTCAAACGACCCAATGCCCCCTGACCAAAATGAGTCGAAGGATCCATCTCCACCACCTCGCGCAAGAGGGCGATATTCTGCTCTTTACGCTCCTCCACATTACGATAAAGCACATACGTGTGCAGACGCAAACCTTGGCGTTGGTTCACCGTCAAACGCGCCTGTGCTGCAGGTGAGAGCAATTGTGCGATATAGGCCTCGCCTGCTGCATAATCCTTCTTCTCTGCGAAGGTATGCACCTGATAAATGGTCTCAAGCGGATTAAAATTCAAGGCCGCCACCACCCCAGACTCATCCTTGGGATCTAACCGCTTCAACTGATCCCATGCCACTTTCAGCACATTCTCCTGACGGCTCCGACGCAAATCAAACTCAGGCTGTAACAACTGAATCGCCGCAGCCGCCCCCTC
>JAGCML010000060.1 GCA_017646485.1 Kiritimatiellia bacterium | reverse complement strand
TGCAGTGTGTTCAGTTTGTAAGCCGCCATCGCATCAATCATCTCACGGATGGCCTCCCCGCCGAGGAAGTGACGGCAATCATCCACCATAAGACCACGCCACTGCAAGCGTGGCGCATCCTTCACCAAGCATGCCGGTGCAAACCACTTCACGCCCGGACGCTTGGTGCGCGAATAAATCTGCGGGGGCAATAATTGACGGAAGGTCTGGTAACCATAGAAGGCGCCGGCAGGTGTGGCGGCAGAGATCTTCACAAAGCCAGGCTGCACCTCAAGCGCATAGGCTTCGCGCCCCGCAATGGATGCATCCTCCACAAAGCGAATCACGGGGCCCGTCGGCACGCCATCCTTTGAATCCGTCGGAGCACCGTCATCCAATGTCACTGGCAACGAAATCCCAGTGCTGCGGCGCAACTCCTCCGCGGCGATTTCCGCCTCAGCACGAAACGCTGGCGCCGTTTCAATCACCGTCTGCTCCTTCATCTCAAAGTAGACCGGCTCCTGCGTGAAGCTAATCTCCTGCGGCAGGGGGATCACGGCGGATAAGGGGAACGCAAGACATGCAGTTAAGCCCAAAAGGACGATTAATTTTTGCGTTAAGTTAAGCATTCGTAATGACTCCAATGATGAAGTTAAGGGATGTGAAAAAAAGAGAAAGGGTCGCGTGATTATTTGCCACGCATACTCCGCAATGCCGAAGCAGAGGTGACTTGGAAAGGCGTTAAGCCAAATTCAGGCAGAATGGCGAAGAGATGATCAAAGATATCGCTCTGAATAGACTCATACGCTTCCCATGCCGTCGTATTCGTAAAGCAGTAAATCTCCAACGGAATCCCGCGTTCAGCAGGCGTTAACTGTCGCACGAGCAAGGTCATCTTTTGGTGAATCCGAGGGTGATTCTTCAGATAAGCGATGCAATAGGCGCGGAAGGTGCCGATATTGGTTAAGTGACGCGCATTCGCCATGGACTCCTTCGCCGTAGGACGTGCACTATTCGCTGCTTCGAGTTCCTGCTCCTTCTGCGCGAGATAGTCCTTTAAGAGGTCAATTTTCTTCCACCGTGCCAACGCCTTTTCGTCGGCAAAGGCAATCGAATCCAGGTCAATTAAGATCGAACGCTTAATGCGACGACCGCCGGCATCAACCATGCCACGCCAGTTGGTAAAGGGTTTGGCCACAAGATCATAGGCTGGAATGGTGGTGATTGTCTTATCAAAGTTCTGCACCCGCACCGTGGTCAGCGCGATATCCACCACATCACCATCAGCATCTGTGCCCGGAACGGTAATCCAGTCCCCGATTTTGACCATGCCATTACCCGCGAGCGTCACGCCAGCCGTAAAGCCAAGGATGGAATCTTTGAAGATTAACATCAAGACAGCAGAGAGCGCCGTGAGACCCGACAGCACATAGGTCGGGTCGCGTCCTAAGAAGGTGGCCACAATGCCAATGCCTGCAAAGATGTAGGAAATGAGCGACAACACCTGGAAGATGCCCTTCTGCGGAGAGGCAGGCACGCCCTGACGCCAATTGTTGATGCGATAGAGTACCGTCATCAAGGCCGCAAAGACATACGCACACAGGAAGATAAAGCAAGCATGTGTGAGCGCATTTAGGATGTCTGTGAAGCGCCCCTGGCAGAACAACCCACGCACCATAAAGCCCACAGTGAGCAAAGGCACAATGAGAAGCACACGGGGCAACAACGAAGAGCTCAGGATGATATCCGCCACGGGGAACTTCTCGCAGAAGCGTCTGGCGCGACGTTGGAAGGGGAGATGAATCAATCGCGCTAAGAGATAGCTGCCCACAGCCATACAAAGAATGAAACACACCAAGATTGAATAGCGTAAAATCGGTGATTCAATCGCATGTAACTGTTGGTGTAATTCGCCAAAAAGTCGTTCGGACATTGCCATTGGTAGAGGATTCCTTCGTTATAAATTGCCGCTTTCGTGCTGCAAGTGTTTCTCCGTGCCTCGCGTGTTACAGTCCCTTATAGACTGCACCCGACGCTGGCGCGATGGGGTTCTGGTAACCCTCTTCCTTGAGGATCTTGCACATTTCGGTGACCTTATCGATTTCACCGTGCACTGCGAAGACCTGTTTTACCTTTTTATCAGGATTCACCGCACGCACCCATTCACGCAAAGCATCACGGTCAGCATGTGCCGAGAGGGCGTTAATCGTGTGAACGCGGGCATTCAACTCAAACTCTTCGCCGAGAATCTTAAGCGGTGAGGTCAATTCCACAATGCGACGGCCCAAGGTTCCTTCCGCTTGATAACCCACAATGAGGATGATATTGCGCGGATCGGTGACATTATTCTGCAAGTGGTGGAGGATACGTCCACCTTCGCACATGCCACTGGCAGCAATAATAATCATCGGGCCCTTCGCCTTATTGAGCGCTTTGGACTGTTCTGCAGTGGAGAGAAATTCCAAGCCAGGCATGCGGAAGAGTTCAATGCCGCGACGCAAGAGTTCGCTGGCCTTCTCGCCATAGCAACTCTTATGTTTGGCATAGATTTGCGTTGCCTTCAAAGAAAGCGGAGAGTCCACATAGATGGGCACCTGCGGAATCTTACCTTCGCGCAGGAGTTCATTCAAGAAGAAGAGAATCTGCTGCGTACGCCCAACGCTAAAAGCAGGGATAATCAACTTTGATTTCTGCTGAACAATGTCCACAATGTAATCGCGGAGGCGAGCAGAGATATTGATGCGTGGCGGATGAACGCGGTCAGCGTAGGTCGATTCCACCAAAAGGACGTCAGGAGACTTCGGAATATCTGGCGGCGGGATGATGGGTTGGCCCGGTTGTCCTAAGTCGCCAGAGAAGAGTAAGCGGCGCGTCGAACCATTGGGTTGCAATGCAATAATCTCAACCAAGGCCGAACCCAAAATGTGTCCTGCATTGTGAAAGACCGCACCAACGCCATTGCCTAAGTCAATTGCACGTTTGTAGGGCACACCTTCCATCTGGGAAAGGGTCTGCGTGACATCCGCATCTTCATACAAGGGCTCGAAGAGTTTCTTGCCTTCTTGTTGGCGACGACGGTTCACAATCTCCACATCGTGTTTGTGAATGTAGGCACAATCGTGCAACATCGGATTGCAAAGGTCGCGCGTGGCTTCCGTTGTGTAAATCGGTCCGCGATACCCTGCACGAATCAATGAGGGGAGGTTCCCGCTATGGTCAATGTGTGCATGGGAAAGAAGGACGCAATCAATGTCAGTTGGGTTGACCCCTAATTGACGATTGCGTTCAAAGGCCTCTTTACGATGACCCTGATAAAGACCACAGTCCAACAAAATACGAACGCCATTCACCTCTACTAAGTGCATGGAACCCGTGGTAGTCTGCGCCGCTCCGTAAAACGTTACTTTGAACATACCCTTCTCCTTTCACCTTTACAAGAGAAATTTTAACAAAAATTGACGATTGACAACCATCAATAAGAAAACAAAAAGCACCGTGACTTCCGTCACGATGCTCCCTTGTTTCACGCCATTGTTCATGCGGTGGCCGTGCATTTCTCTTGAAGCTTCGCCACAATCTCGCGAATCCCTTGATGATGCCACGCATCTAATACCACCACACCTTGTTGGAACTCCACCTTCAAAATGCCACGTTTTTCCCATTGATGCACATCTAAACGCTTCACATCCGCAAGCGGATAACGGCGGGTTTGCTTGCCGAAGGAAACATGAAGCGCCTCGTCATCCAATTCAAACCGCGTCAATAAGCGGACCGCC
>JAGCML010000059.1 GCA_017646485.1 Kiritimatiellia bacterium | reverse complement strand
CTACGCTTCGCTTACCCCCGGCTGTAATCTGTCGCCCCTTCAGGGCTTACAGCATCTTACAAATTTACCTCTGCGAGCGGAGCTGTGACTATCACCCTTATTTTCTGCGCTCTGCGAGCAAGGGCGTGGGGACTAGGGCGGTCGTTCACTGCCGTAGAGTTAAAGCGGATTTAGGTGTGGTTAATTGTCAAAATTGTAATTGTAATACTCTTCGAGACAAGCTTCGGTTAGTGCGAGTTGCAGGCGTTCTGTTTCTAAACGTTTTTCTACAATGGATGCTTTGACTCCAATAAAAAACGGAAGGGGAAGTGCGACAGACAAAATAACAGATCGTTTAATTTGTCTATCTATGATAGGTGAGAATAAAATAAACACAACGATTATAGTGATTAAAACTATGCCAATAGTTAAGAGCGTATTGCAGATAGAGAGCATGCGGATGTTATGAATGCCCCTTTGTCGCGTCGCTAATAAAACCGCTTCAGGCTTCGCTTTGCTGATCTGTGGTGTTGTTTGAGGGATAGACGTTGGCATATTGTTAGCCATTAAAGGTCCAGCCGCAGTCGTTATGGTAAATCATTTGGCGTGTCATGCCGCCATCAATGCAGATATTTTCGCCTGTGATAAAGCCCGCTTTTTTAGAGGCGAGATAGCACACCATGTTGGCAATGTCGAGCGGATGCCCCACACGCCCTGCGAAGTGTTGGATGGCGTCGGGGCCTTCATAAGTGGTGTCGGTGGTATCAATCCACCCTGGCGAGATGGAGTTGACGCGCACTTTCCCAGCAAAACTTGCGGCTAACGCATGCGTCAATGCCGCGATGCCACCCTTGGCTGCGGTGTAACTCTCGGATTGCGGTTGGCTCATTCGGTCGCGTGAGGAGGAGATATTGATGATGGATGCCCCTGGGGAAAAAACATCCTTAAACAACTTTGCCAAGTAAAAGGGCGCAATGACGCCCACGGCCTGTGCGTAGGCGAATTCTTCATAGGTGCATGTATCAATGCCTTTAAAGAGCGGTAACGCATTATTGACCAAGACGTCTACTCGACCATAACGTTGGATTACCTCTGCGGCAAATGCTTCTAAGGTGGCCTTTTCTGCAAGATTTCCCACAAACCAAGGGCCCGGTTGGCAGTCAATGATTTGTACAATTGCGCCTTCACGTTGGAAGAGCTCTGCGCAACACTTTCCGATGCCCTGCGCCCCACCAGTAATCACAACAACCTTATCCTGAAACTCCATGGAAACCGCCTTTGCCTCATTTTGTTCAATGTCGAGATATGGTAATCATTTTGCTTTAATCACCAAGTGTACATGCGTTGCAACCATTATAGTAAACCCCCATCTCCATTTCAAGCGGATTTACCAGTCATTGATTCCTTGGAAACGGGATGTTTTTCCGAATGGTTGATGAGGTCGTCACATGGGGCCTCTTTTTCATTTCCTGCGCCCTGGGTTTGTCTGTCGCCCCTATTTCCCAGCGCGCAATCCCCCCGGCAGTGTTCTGTCGCCCTTCCAGGGCTTACGAATTTACCTCTGCGAGCGACGCTGTGAACGGCGCCCTTTTAGCGTCTTTACAACATCTTACGAATTTACCTCTGTGAGCGGGAGCAATGAACTATCGCCCTTATTTCTTGTGCAATAGACGTTTTATCTGCAAAATAATGCCATTTATAGGTGTAAAACGTCATAAAAAAGTTGCTCTCTTTCAAAGGATTATGCTATAATTTGCGCTCCTTTTCCTGTGTTGGGAGAAGGGTTTTTATTAACAACCGGGCGCTTAACCACCCCAAAGCCACCTATTGTCCGCGTGACAAGGCGATGAGGAGCGCGCTCGTCAAACAGAAAGCAAAGCCAAATGGCTATTCGCAAACCTCAGAAGGCGGTCGAAAAGACCGGTGGTCTCTATGATGAACTGATTGCTGCGTTGAATACGCAGAACAGCGTCCCTACCGCAGGCTCTATCGTTAAGGGTAAAGTCACCGGTAAGCGTGGCAACGAAGTCCTCGTGGACATCGGCTGCAAGTCCGCTGGTTCCGTCCCCGCTAATGAGTTCGACAATATCGATGCAGTCACCATCGGCGAAGAATTCGATGTGTTGCTCATCGACCTCGAAGGTGAAAACGGCATGGTCGTGGTCTCCAAGCGCCAGGCCGATGAAAAGATCCGTTGGGAAGCTATCCTCGCCAAGTACAAAGAAGGCGACACGGTTTCCGGCGTTATCAAGAGCAAGGTGCGTGGCGGCTTGATCGTCGCTGTCGATGGCGTGGATGCATTCCTTCCTGGTTCCCAGGTTGATGTCAATCCTTCCCGCGACTTGGACATCTACATCTCCGACGCTGCTCTCGACTTCACCATCATCAAGATTTCCGACGAACGTCGTAACATCATCGTCTCCCGTCGTGAGCTCCTCGAGAGCCAGATGGCTGAAAAGAAGCACGCCCTCCTCGAAACCCTCGCTAAGGGTCAGGTGGTGCATGGTAAGGTCAAGAATATCACCGATTTCGGCGCATTCGTCGACCTCGATGGTATGGATGGTCTCTTGCACATCACCGATATGAGCTGGGGCCGCATCAAGCACCCGTCCGAACTCCTCAAGGTCGGTCAGGAACTCGATGTGATGATCCTCGATGTGGATTTGGAACGCGAACGCGTCTCCCTCGGCCTCAAGCAGGCTCAGGCAAATCCCTGGGATGCTATCGAAACCCGTTATCCTGTTGGTTCCCGCTTGCACGGCAAGGTGGTCAACCTCGCTCCTTACGGTGCGTTTGTTGAACTCGAGCCCGGCATCGAAGGCCTCGTGCACGTTTCCGAATTCAGCTGGACGAAGCGCATCGCTCGTGCCTCTGACGTGCTCAACATCGGTGACGAAGTGGACGTCGTGGTCCTCAACATCGATTCGACCAACCAGAAGATCGCACTCGGCATCCGTCAGACCGAAGCCAATCCTTGGGACACCGTCCAGGATCGTTATCCTGTCGGTTCTCGCATCACCGGCAAGGTGCGTAACTTCACCACCTATGGTGCATTCGTGGAAATGGAAGAAGGCATTGACGGCATGATCCACGTTTCCGACATGTCTTGGACGCGTAAGATCAACCATCCTTCCGAAGTCCTTCAGAAGGGTCAGCCCGTTGAAGCAATCGTGCTCGAAATCGACACGGCTAACCAGCGCATCAGCCTCGGCCTCAAGCAGGCTCAGACCGACCCCTGGAGCTCCATCGCTTCCACTTACCAGATCGGCCAGATCGTTAAGGGTAAGGTTTCCAAGATCGCTTCCTTCGGTGCTTTCATCGAACTCGAAGATGGCGTGGATGGCCTCGTGCACATCTCCCAGATCTCCGATCAGCACATCGAAAAGGTGCGTGACGCACTCAAGGTGGGCCAGGAAGTTGAAGCTCGCATCGTGAAGATTGACCGCGATGAACGCCGCATCGGCCTCTCCATCAAGGCAGTCACCATGGATGAAGGCGAAGTGGCTCGTCTCACCGCTGAAGCTGATAGCGATCCTGCAGCAGCCGTTCAGCTCGGTGCTTTCGCCAATGCTTTCGAAGAAGCTTTCGCTTCCTCCGAAGAATGGCAGCCCGGCCAGAACTAAGTTTTCCCTTAAAGAAAACTCAGCAGATGAAGCGCCCATCGGGCGCTTCATCTTTTTTGTTTAGGCGTCTGTGGCGCAGTTTCCCTGCACTTTATGCTCGGGCGCATATTGCCTGGTTCCCAGTTGGAGGCTGCGCGCAGGACTGCATGTGGATTTTTAGGAAACCACAAAATACACCAAATACACCAAAAGGGCGCTACGCGCAGGACTGCCAGTGTGGGGTGTGGCTACGCCACGGTTTACAGTTTCGTTCGCTGCGCTCACTGCGGTTGCCAGTCCCCAGTTGGGCGCTACGCGCAGGACGGCAGCATGGGAATTTAGAGTCCACGGAGCACACAGAAAACAAGGAAAAAGGCGTGCTGGTGAAATTCTTTGTCTCTTTTGTCCCTTTGTCCCCTCACCCCTTTGTCCCTTATGTCTCGCCGCTCGTCAATAACCAACCGCAAGCGAGCAAAGCGAACGAACAGCTAACGGCTAACAGCAAACGGCTAACCTTCAACTGAAAGCGAAGCGAGCGCACTACTCCCTCAAATTTGCTATACTTTAGCAGTTATGAGTGAAGAGACGCCAAGACGCTTTAAAATTATTTGTTCTTACGATGGTACGGCCTATTTCGGTTGGCAAACCCAGCCGGGTTTTCCCAGTGTGCAGGAGACCATTGAGCAGGTCCTCGCCGGCATCGTAAAGGCACCCAAGGTAGATATTCATAGTAGCGGTCGCACAGACCATGGGGTGCACGCGCATGGGCAGGTCTTTCATGTGGATCTTGTGACGCGTATGACCGTGCGTTCGCTCAAAATGGCGCTCAATGCCAATGGGCGTTTGCCGCCAGATATCCGAGCTATTTCGGTACAAGAGGTGGACCCACACTTCCATGCACGCTTTGATGCCAAGCGAAAAGAATATCGCTATTACGTCTGGAACACGCGTCTTTTACCGCCCAATAAACGTCTCTACAATGCGCACATCGTGCGTCCATTAGATCTTGAGGCGATGCAGAAGGCGATTAGTTATCTCATTGGCACGCATGATTTTGCGGCCTTTGCGGCGAATGCCAATCGCCCCATTGAGTCGACCGTGCGCACCATTTATGAATTTGAAGTGACCAAGCGCGGTTCCAGAGTCTGTTTCCGCGTGCAAGGGAGCGGCTTCCTTTATAAAATGGTACGCTCTTTAGTGGGTTTCCTCCTACGCGTTGGTGGCGGAAATGAACCCCCAGAGGCGGTGCTTCCGCTTTTAGAGCCCGGCAACAAACGCACAGCGCGCGTCCCTTCGGCGCCTGCAGCGGGTCTCACGCTCTATCGCGTGTGGTATTGATTCGGCTCTCCCTTCCCCTCACCTTCCCCTCCTTTTTCTCTCGTAATCGTGCCATGGATGAAGTGCCTCAGACAGCTACAGATGAAACCAACGACGCCGAAGTCTTCACCTTAACAATTGAAGGCGGCGCAGATGCCAGACGATTAGACCAATGGCTTGCCAGTAAGTTGCCCGAATTGACACGTTCAAGGATTCAGGCCTTGGCGAAATCTGGGTGTTTGACCGATAGCGAAGGACGCACCATCTCGAAACTCTCCATCGCGCCACAACCCGGTTTGACACTCGTCTTGACATTGCCACCCGCTGAACCTGTTGATATTATCCCCGAGGACATCCCGCTTGATATTCTCTATGAGGATGAAGACATCATTGCTCTCGACAAAGCGGCCGGCTTAGTCGTGCACCCTGCGTGTGGACATAGTCACGGCACCTTGGTGAATGCCCTGCTCTATCATTGCCCCGATTTAAAGGGGATTGGGGGCGAAAAGCGCCCTGGGATTGTGCATCGTTTAGACATGGACACCTCTGGGGTGATGGTGGTGGCCAAGAACGAACGTGCGCATCACGCCTTAGTCGAAACCTTCGCGACGCATCAATTGACCAAGACCTATCTGGCCATTGTGCATGGCGTGCCCACACCAGAGGGAACCCTCGATAATCTCATGGGACGATCGCCCTTTCATCGTCAGAAGATGGCGATTGTGAAGACGAATGGTCGACGCGCAATTACACATTGGAAACGCCTTGCTACGCTCCCGAATGGGCTCAGCCGGGTGACGTGTTGCATCGAAACTGGGCGCACGCATCAGATTCGTGTACACATGGCCTCGCTTGGGACGCCTAT
>JAGCML010000058.1 GCA_017646485.1 Kiritimatiellia bacterium | reverse complement strand
TGCTCCAGAGCGGAACGCCTGGCCCAAGGTGTTTGCCGAAATAGGCAATGTCACAGGCATAGGCGAAGGGATTGTCACCTGCAATTAAAGAGAACAGCGTGGTTTTACCAGAACCATTGGGGCCCGTAATAACCCAACGTTCTCCTTGGTGAACCTCCCAGTCAAGGCCATGAAAGAGTTCTCTCTCGCCAGGCTTGTGCGAAAGGGCGCGAATAGCCAAGACACAAGGCGTGTCTAACGAGGGTGGATTGCGCTTAAAGGCGAGCTTTTCGGAGGTGCGAAGGCGAGGCTTGTACGGCCCTTGTGAAGTAATTTGGCGATGCTCAAGGCTAAGTCGGTGGGTGATAAAGGCGGGGATTTCGTCTTCATTTCGCACGGTGAGAATGAGCGTGCGTCCCTCTTGTGCGAGTGCCGCCAGCGTCTCGGTCAATGCTTCGCGCATTTCTTCGTCAAGACCTGCGTAGGGATCGTCCAAAATGAGGACTGGCGTCTGACGTAAAATGGCGCGCGCCAAGAGTAAACGACGTTGCTCGCCATTGCTGAGATGCACCGTCCAAGTGTCCAGTAAAGAGCTCAATTTGAGGGTGCGCTCTAATCGTTCGCGCAAGGCTTTGAAGGCGGCACGCTCTTCAAGTTCAGGAGGTCGTACTTCAAAGGGGCTAACACAGTGGATTGCTTCGTAGGTCAAGCGGTCGGCTACGGTTTTGAAATCATATTCAATAGACCCGTGATAGCGTGCTTCCGTCCATGAAGCCCCCGCAGAGGCGGTTTGGTCTCCAAAGGTGACAAGGGCTACCACATCGGGATAACGGCGAGCCAGTTGTGTGGCAATCCACGTCTTTCCGCAAGCGATAGGGCCTGTAATGACCCATTGCTGGCCAGCGGTAATCTGCCAAGGTTGTTCAGCGAGTGTAACGGTAAAGGTGTTCATTGTGTAATCGCTTCAAGGATTTTCGTTCCGACGGTAGACTTGTCGAGGAATGCAAAGAAACCGCGTGCAATCATCTGTGCGGCCATAGCCATCAGAATAACACCAGAAATTTTAGAGAAGATACGGATGATATTCTTGCCAAAGAGGCGCTCTAATGCCTCCGAGAAGTAGAGAATCGTGCCTAAAGCAAGAATCGCAACTAAGAAACCAATGATGCCGAAGGCAATGGTAAACCAAGAGACCTCTGGTGCTCTTAAGGCTTCTGCGCCGATAATGATAATTGGAGAGACACAGGCTGGCCCCATGATAATGGGAATCGCAAGCGGCACCACGATAATTTCACGAACACTCTTCGGGCGAGAGGTCGCAGTGGGCGTTTCGCTACCGAGGGCAAGTTTTTGTGCCATAATCATCAAGAGGACACCTGAACCAATGCGAAAGCCATCTAAATCAAGCCCAAAGAGATTAAGAAAGGCATTGCCGGCGAAGTAGGAAATCACCGCCACGATGAGCACCACATAGGTGACATGAATCGCCACATAACGTTTATCGGCTCGACTTGCGCCCTCCGTGAGAGAGAGAAACATGTTTAGGACGAAGAAGGGGCAAAAGAGAAAGAAGAGTTTTACAAAGTTACTCCAAGCAAATAAGAGCGCATCAATCATTTGACAACCTCCAAAAGAATTGCGTAAAGTATATCATTTAATGAAAGAAAAACCATCTTCTTTTTCGCAGAACCAGAGAAAATGTGGGCGAGGGGTGGCGCACCGGTTGGTAGGGCCCGTGCTTTTTTCTATTTCTCCTCTGGAAAGTTTGGTATACTTTGCGTGTTTTATTAATGTAAGGTAATGAGAACGATGAAATTTTTTGATTTTTTGAAGTCGCGTCATTTGGTTGATACTTGCACGTGTGATGAAGCAAAGATGGCTGAATTGTTGGAAAAGCCCCAGACGGTGTATGTGGGTTTTGATCCGACGGCCTCTTGTTTGCAGGCGGGTAATTATGTGGCTATTCAGACATTGGCCCAGTTCCAGCGTGCGGGTCACAAGGTGATTGCATTGGTTGGGGGTGCAACGGGAATGATTGGTGACCCCTCGGGTCGCTCGACGGAACGTAACTTCCTTTCTGTAGAGGAATTGCAACGTAACGTGGAGGGGATTAAGGAAAATCTTTCTCGCTTTTTGGATTTCAATCATCCAACGAATCCTGCTATTTTGCTCAACAACTACGATTGGTACAAGGACTATTCGGTTTTGCCCTTCTTGCGTGAAGTGGGTACCTTATTCCGCATGAAGCCGATGTTGGCAAAGGATTCTGTGCAGAAGCGTTTGAATGCTGAGACGAATTCGATGACCTTCACGGAATTCACCTATCAGATTCTCCAGGGGTACGACTTCTACTATCTGAACAAGCACTATGGGTGCACGATGCAGGTGGGTGGTGCAGACCAGTGGGGCAATATCACGGCGGGTACGGATTTGATTCACCGTTTGAATCCGGGTTCTGAATGCCATGGGTTGACGATTCCTTTGGTGTGTGATGCAAATGGCCAGAAGTTTGGTAAGTCTGCGGGCAATGCCATCTTCTTGAATGCGGATAAGACGAGCGTTTATGCGTTCTATCAGTTCTTCCTTCGCACGTTGGATGCTGATGCGATTCGTTATTTGCGTATTTTCACCTTCTTGGACGAAGACCGCATTGCTGAATTGGAAGCTTCTTTAAAGGAACATCCTGAGTTGCGCGAACCGCAGCGTGTTTTGGCTGAAGAATTGACACGTGCAGTGCATGGTGAGGCTGGTCTTGAATCGGCAAAGAAGGCCTCTGCGGTGCTGTTTGGTGGTTCTTTGGAAGGGTTGACGGCGACCGATCTTGAAGGAATCGCAGCCGATGTGCCCTCGGCCACCTTGGAAGCAGTCGCAGGCCAACCCGTCATGGACGTGGTGACGGCTTGTGGTTTCGTGAAGAGTAAGAGCGAAGCACGCCGTTTGATTCAGGGCGGTGGTCTTTCAATCAATAACATTAAGGTGACCGACGTGAATGCGGTGGTCGCAGATGAACAATTGATTGAAGGCAAGGTGGTGCTCTTGCGCCAGGGTAAAAAGAATTACTTCTTGCTGCGTGTGCAGTAAGGGAGTGAATGGTTTATGCCTCTCTCGCCTACAACAATTGAAGCGATTATCGCATTGATGGCGCGAGCCGGATTGAAGGAGGACGAATTGCGTGAGCAGTTCGTCCTCGGTTCTGGTTCGGGGGGGCAAAAAATCAATAAGACATCAAGCGCGGTGCGGTTGACTCATCTGCCAAGTGGGGAGGCGGTGAAGATTCAGTCGAGTCGGTCGCGAGAGGATAATCGGTGGTTGGCTCGACGTGCTTTAGCGGAGCGCATCTTAGAAGTGCGTGACGGAGAGAAGTCGCGGAAGCAACAAGAGCAGGAGAAGATTCGTCGGCAGAAGCGTCGTCGTTCGCGTCGTCAGCGTGCACGGATGTTAGATGACAAGTCACATCATGCTGAAAAGAAGGCAAATCGGCGTTGGCGAGCGGATGAATAAGGACGGAGTGGTCTATTTTGTACAATGTTGTGTGGGATATGAAAAATAACATTGTACATCGTGTATGGAATATGCTATCATTCAGTTATCTTTAATGTAATTCTTGATTGGGCAAAAGGTCCAGATTTCTTTGTTTCCCTTTTTTGTTGATTTATGTCATTAGCATTTGCGTTGACTGGCGGCATTGCATGCGGTAAAAGTATGGCTGAAGCTTGTTTTAGAGCGTTCGGTTGTCGCGTATTGGATGCAGACCAAGTGGTGCGAGATTTAGAAGCACCCGGAGGGGAAGCTGTCGCAACGATTGTTTCGGCATTTGGTGAGGGCGTGTTAGCGGCGGATGGCGGCATTGATCGTCAGGCGCTGGCGTCTTGTGTCTTTCGGGATGCGCAGGCGCGAGAACGGTTAGAGCGGTTGATTCACCCGTTAGTGCGACAGGCGACAGATGCGTGGTTGGCACAGGCGAAGGAGGGGGAGATTTCAGTCTTTTCAGCAGCATTGCTCTATGAGTGTGGATGGGAGAAGGGATGGAGCGGTGTCGTCTGTGTGAATGCGACGCGTACAACGCAAGTTCGCAGGATGTGTCAAGCACGTGGGATGACGACGGAGGCCGCAGTAGCACGATTAAATGCTCAGATGGATTTGGCTGAGAAGGTTCGTCGTTCAGATTGGATTTTGGAAAATGATACGGATGATCCAGTAGCACTTAAAGCTCAAGTGGAGGCTTTAGTTGCACAATGGAGACGAGATTTCTGTTAGTTTTAAGGTAAATGCATCATGGAAGAAGAACAGAAAATACAGGGTCCTGCAAGTCGAGCACGTCGCGTGGCACGCCCAACGGCATTAGGTGAAGGGGAACGTCCTCGCACAACGCGTCCGATTGCAAAGCCACGCGCCGCTAAACGTATGAATGGGCCAGTGCCTGAACCTGATTTTCCAACGCCTGAAAAGATTATCTCTGGAGAAGCGTTTCCTTCTATGTTGCCCACGGCTGAGACGAGTGCTGCGTGTGAGCCGATTGTACAAGAATCTGATTTGACGATAGAGACTCCGGTCGTCGCCCCCGTGGAGCCTGAAGCTCCAATTGAGCAACCGGTCGAACCCGAACAGCCTGAGGTGCAACCTCCCGTCGAACCTGTGACCGAGGAGGCTTCTGCGCCACGTTGGGAAACACGCAAGAATAAGTGGGATCGCAATGATAAGCGCAATAAGCAACGTCCCAATGGTGGCCAACCGACGAATGCACCGCAGTATGAACCGCTTCCTGAAGATGCTCCACCGCTCTATTTGAAACATTTAGAACATGTGCCCTTTGAAGAATTAGTGGCGATGTTGCCCGCAGATCGTGCAGAGGATGCAATTAATCTGCGTCGTCATGAAGTGGTGATGGAGTTAATTCGTGTTTATTTGCGTCGTAAGGGAACGGTCATTGCGACGGGTACCTTGGAAACGCTGAATGAGGGCTTTGGTTTTCTGCGTTCGGCCGCGAATAACTACTTACAGTGCCCTGAAGATGTCTATGTGAGCCAACAGCAAATCCGTCGCCATGGTTTGCGCACGGGTGATTTGGTTGAAGGGCCTCTGCGCGAACCGCGTGACCGTGATCGTTTCTTCGCATTATCCAGCGTCTCTTTAATTAATGGTCTGCCGGTGGAGCAGGCGAAGCGTATCGCACACTTTGAATATCTGACGCCTGTCTTCCCCAATCGTCGTATCCTTTTGGAGACCGAGCGGAATGAATATTCCACCCGCGTGATGGACCTTTTTACGCCGGTCGGCTTTGGTCAACGTGGTCTGATTGTGGCTCCGCCACGTACTGGTAAGACGGTACTCTTGCAGAAGATTGCTAATGCAATTAGCACGAATTATCCCAATGTCGAACTGATTGTGTTGCTTATCGATGAACGTCCTGAAGAAGTGACCGATATGCAGCGCAATACGAAGGCACAAGTCTTCTCCTCTACCTTTGATGAAGAGCCGCAACGTCACTGTGCCGTTTCTGAAATGGTGATTGAAGTGGCAAAGCGAAAGGTGGAGAGCGGTAAAGATGTAGTAATCCTTTTGGACTCCATTACCCGTTTGGCGCGTGCGTATAACACTGCCGCACCGCACTCTGGAAAGATCCTTTCGGGTGGTTTGGATGCGAATGCCATGCATAAGCCGAAGCGCTTCTTCGGTGCTGCGCGTAATATTGAAAATGGAGGCTCTTTGACCATTTTGGCTACGGCGTTGATTGAAACGGGTAGTAAGATGGATGATGTGATCTTCGAAGAGTTTAAGGGCACGGGCAACATGGAATTGAAGTTGGATCGTGGTCTTTCGGATCGTCGCATCTTCCCCGCAATCAATATTGAATTGTCGGGTACGCGTAAGGAAGATTTGTTGGTGCATCCCGATGAATTGTCACGTATTTGGTCCATGCGAAAGGTGCTCACACCTGTTGGGCCGAATGAAGCGATGGATATTCTCTTGAAGCGGTTGCGTCTGACGGCATCAAATGTAGAATTCCTGATGAGCATCAAGGATAATTAAAATGGAAAACTTTCGCCGCGGTAACGGTTCGCATGGCCGTGTGTATCATCGAAGTGCCAAGCCTCGCAAGAATGCTGCGCGAGCCTTTGGAGAAAGCGCAGACTGGTCGGACCATCAGTCTTGTGAGGCGCTCTACACAAATAAAGTGATTGATTTGCTCAAGTGTCTCCGTCCGGGGCAGTGGGTGAAGAATTTACTTTTGTTGGCAGCGCCCTTCTTTGCCTTCTTCGATCATGCGCAGGCAGAGAGTGTCTTTGTGCAAACGGTGAAGACTAATCCGATGTCGGTCGCGGTCACTTTGGCTGTGGCTGTGGCATCCTTCATTTTGATTTCCGCTGCGGCGTATGTCGTAAATGACCTCTGTGATGTCTCCACCGATCGTAAGCATCCCTTAAAGCAACATCGCCCCATTGTGGCGCGCAAGGTCTCCTTTGGTGCGGCGATTCCTTTGGCCGTTTTGTGCTTAGGAGCAGGGCTTGCGGGGGCTGCGTGGATTGGTTTACGTGAAGGCCAGCTGAACTTTCTCTTTGTCTGCGTTGCGTATGTCGTTTTACAATTGCTCTACACCTTCTTGGTCAAGCGCTTGTCGGACATTGGGGTGATTGTCTTGGCCGTTGGCTTCCTCTTGCGAGCAGTCGCTGGGGCAGTAGTGGTGCAGGTGTATCTCTCGTCTTGGTTGATGCTCTGCGTCTTTTGCGGCGCACTCTTTGTGGCCTTGTGCAAGCGGAGAAGCGCGTTCTTTGTGAAAGGTCAGCCTGTGCCCACCTCAAATGAACCGCGTATTCTGGATTTTGAAATTGGCATTGCCGCCTCTGTGACGGCTGCGTGTTATGCACTTTACACGCTTGCCCCGAAGACGGTGGCGAATTTCGGGACAGAACATTTGGTTTACACGCTCCCCTTTGTTATCTTAGGTCTCTTCCGTTATCTGCGCTTGACCTATCAAGAACAACGCGCTGCAGTGCCTGAAAATCTCTTTTTGCGTGATCCTATCCTCATTTTAACGGGTATCCTTTGGGTAGCTTCTTGTGGGTTTATTTTAACCTTTGCAAGGTAAAAACGTTGCGTTTATGCTATACTTAAAGTGAACTTGGAGAGTCGCATGCGCACAGCAGACGGAAAACCTTTTGAATTGACTGAGAGCCTTGAAGATTATCTTGAGGCGATTAAGCATTTGATTGATGAACATGGCCACGCTCATACGAGCGAAATTGCGCGTTTGATGAAGGTAAAAATGCCGTCTGTTACGAATGCACTCGGTGTTTTGTGCCGTCATGGCTACCTCAATTATGACTCCAATTATCCCGTCACCCTGACGAAGAAGGGGCTTGTTGCCGCCGAACGGGTGATTGGGCGCCATCAGATTTTAACTGTCTTTTTGAAGAATGTTCTCTCTCTGCCAGAAGTCGAAGCAGGGGAGACGGCATGCCGTTTGGAACACGTGATGGATGATCGTTTAATTGCACGTTTAAATGCATTAAACGATTTCTTCGCAGATGAGGCCAATCGGGCGATGCTTCGTCAACGATTTGAATAAGTTTTGCAGTAAAAGTAACCCTTAACGATTTTCTTTCCAGGAGGTCTTAACGATGACACACGAAGAAATGTTGGTTAGAGCACATGAAGTCATTGCGGTGGAAATTGAAGGTTTGCGTAAAGCCGATACCGCATTGAATGAGACGTTTTGTCAGATTACCGATGCAATCCTCTCCTCGTTAGAGCAGGGAGGTAAGTTGGTTGTGACGGGCGTGGGTAAGAATATCCACGTGGGTGAAAAGATTGCTGCAACCATGGCAAGCACGGGCACAACCGCAGTGTTGTTGAATCCTGTGCAGGCTATGCACGGTGACCTCGGTATGGTGACCGAAAAGGATATTGTTTTGGCGATTAGCTTCTCTGGTGAATCGGATGAAGTGATTCGTCTCTTGCCCTCCTTGCGTCGTATTGGCGTGAAGATTATTGGTATGACGGGCAACCTCGAATCCTCGCTCGCCAAGGATTCTGATTGGGTCTATCACATTGATTGCGGTCCTGAAGCATGCCCCTTCAATATGGCTCCCACCACCTCCACCACCGCCACCTTAGCCTTGGGCGATGCATTAGCAATGGTGCTCTTGGAAGCCCGTGGCTTTAAGAAGGAAAACTTCGCCCTTTATCACCCTGCAGGTGCAATCGGTCGTGCGTTGCTTTTCCGCGTAAAGGACATCATGCGCTCTGGCGAACGCTTGGTGTCGTTGCCTGAAACGGCTTCTGTGAAGGATGCTGTGGTGGCAATGACCTCTGCAAAGGCTGGCTGCGCCTGCGTCGTAGATGCAGATGGAAAGCTTTTGGGTATTTTCACCGATGGTGACTTGCGCCGTCTCTTCTCAAATGTGGATGGTGACCCCATGGCACGCAAGATTACCGAAGTGATGATTCACAATCCAATTAGCGTCTCCTTGGGCGCATTGGCTGTTGAAGTGCTTCATATTTTCGAACACCATAAGGTTGATGACCTTCCCGTGGTGGATGAAACTGGATGTTTGGTCGGTACGATCGATATTCAGGATTTGCCACGTATGAAGATTCTTTAATGAAAATGAAGAACGACGCGTGTGTGCTTGACGGTTCTCGTCAGACGCGCGTCGTTTTTTATTGAAGGTGAGGGTGGCGTGGTTTATCTTTTCGCAGGTCCTGATGAATATTTGAAAACCGAGGGCGCTAAACGTGTCATTGATACCTTAGTGCCAGCTTCGGAACGGGATTTTGGTTTAGAAACAATTGATGCGCGATGTGATAAGTGTGAAGAGGTTTTATCGGCCTTGAATCGTGCAGAGGAATCACTCTTTACTGATAGTTTCTTTGGTGGCGGCAAGGTGGTGTGGTTGCGTGATGTGAACTTCTTGCCTGGCGTGAAGAGCCGAGCCGTGGAAGCGCAAGCCGCGAAGGATGCGGTGGCTGCTTTCTGTGAAACGCTTCAAGGCACCGCACTCCCAGAAGGGCATCACCTGGTGATTACAGCGGATAGTTGCCCGCAGACGACTCGTTTCGCCAAATGGGTAAAGTCAACAGGAAAATTAGAGATTTGCGGTGTAGAAGTTCGTTCGTCTAATCAGGAAAAGATTGCATTAGAACGTTTGCCTGGCCTTTTAGAGTCCACGGGCTTAAAGATGCCAGCACCGCTGCGTTCTGCCTTCGCACAGCGTGTGGGCGCAGACACTCGAACGTTACATTCGGAACTCGAAAAGCTCAAGATGTATATCGGTCCTTCGCGTGATACGGTGACGATGGAGGACTTAGAGGCGGTGACCTCTTCGGTCGCAAGTGGTGAACCCTTTGATTTAGTCTCTGCGATTCAACTCCGTTCACCGCTTCAAGTGGCGCGTGGCGTCGAGCGGTTGCGCATTGATAAGAATGCGGCATTTGCAGCTGCAGCTGTATTGATTAATACTTTAAATGATTTGTGTGCGATCGCAGATGCGTTGGAACGGCAATGGTTGGTCGGCGGGCAGTGGCATTTGCCCATTGAACAATTGCCTCAACGTCTCGCACGTCAGCAGGGATTTGTCCTGACGAAGCTTATTGAAGCCGCCAGACGTTATACGCTCAATGAACTTCGTGCAGCGCGTCACTACGCCATTGAAATGCGCTTTAAGCTGGTGGATTCGACTTCTCAAGATCCGTGGGCGATTGTCGAACCCGTACTGTTGCGCATTGTTGCTCGCCGTCCCGCACGGCAACGCTAATTCGTTTCATTTCTAAGAGGATTGAGGAGGAAGTCTGATGACTACTTCTGAGGCGCAGCCTATTTCAAAATCAACACGCATTCATATGTTGGATGTGGTGCGTGGATGGAGCATGTTTCTAATTGCTGGCGGAGATGTTTTGCTGTTGGCTTTCTGTTATTGCTTCCCTGGGCTTCCTGGGGTAAAGTGGATGCAATATCAATTGGGGCATGTTGTCTGGGAGGGATTCACCTTTTACGATGCGATTTTCCCCACCTTTCTTCTTATTTCTGGTGCAGCTTTTATCTATTCGTGGGAACGCCAATGTGCACAAGGGGTGCCAGCCCTTCGGCGATGGGTGCGACTCTCTTTGCGCACGCTCCTCTTGATTGTTCTTGGCTTTCTTTACAATGGTGCGCTTTCTGCGATTTCGTTTGGTGAGATTCGCTATGCAAGTGTATTAGCAAGAATTGGGTTAGGGGTTTATCTCGCGGCGATTGCTTATGTATCGCTTCCAACTAAGTGGCGTTGGGCCTTCTTTCCTGCTGGGCTTTTGGCGTATGCAGGGCTCTTTGAACTCTGTGGAGGGGAGGCGCCTTATGCGATGACGAATAATTGGGCTGGAGCGATTGACCGAGCTTTTCTCCCTGGGCGTGTAGATGCCAGTGGAATTGACGGCCTCGATCCAGAGGGGTTAGTCTCCACCTTAGGCGCCCCCCTGACGGCTTACTTGGGGATGCTCTTAGCTGACGGGTTGCGTTCAAATCTACGTTACAAGGCGCTTTGGATTGCCCTTGCTGGCGGAGTTTTGCTTGGGGTTGGCTTTGCTGCGTCACCGTGGGTGCCCATTATCAAGAAATTGTGGACCTCAACCTATGTTTGTGTGGCAGGGGGATGGACACTTCTCTTCTGTGCATTCATTTATTGTTTGACGGATGTCTGGAATTTACGCCGTTGGTTCATGCCAATCACTTTCTTTGGTAGCGCGGCATTGTGGTTTTATCTCTTGCCGAAACTCTTTGACTTCCGCGCAGCAGCTTGGAAGATGCTGAGTGGTATTACCTGCGCTCTGACTGCAGAACGCGCACATCAGATGTTGGTTTGTGCTGTGGGAGGCTTGGTGGTTGCTTGGGTGACGGTGTGGTTGCTGAAACAGGGTGTTCAACAGTGGCGGTCGCGTCATTAAATTATTTGCGTAACTACAAAAAGAGCAGGCTTCTGATGGCCTGCTCTTTTTGATTAAGGTCGCCCTGAAGGTTAGCTTTTAACTGAGGGGTGTCAGCTGTACATCTAAATCCTTTTAGCAAGCGTTTCTTTCAAGCGGAGGATCTGCTGTTCAATGGCTTGAATGATTTGCTTAAAATCTTCATCCGACTTTCCCGTGGGATCTTCCAATTGCCAGTTGTCATCAAATGCGCTTCCAATAAAAGGACAACTCACATTGCATCCCAT
>JAGCML010000057.1 GCA_017646485.1 Kiritimatiellia bacterium | reverse complement strand
TAGTCGAAGAAGCCGAAGGGCTTGAGGAACTGAATGCGTGGGTCAACGGTGATGTCTTCAAGTGCCTCAAGGCGTTTGCGGGTGCGCGGATGCGTGGAGACAATCACGGGCATGTCATACTTTTCTGCGATGGCATTGAGGAAGGTGACAATTTTGCGCAGATTGGTCGGGAAGTCCACGTTTTCTTCGCGGTGGCAACTCACGATAAAGTAGCGATTCTTTTCCAGGCCGAGCGTCTGAAGAATGGTGGAGGCTTTGATTTTCTCCATATTCTGCATGAGCACTTCATACATCGGCGAGCCTGTCACATAGACATGGCGATGGGGAAGACCTTCGCTCAAGAGGTGACGGCGAGAGTTTTCGGTGTAGACGAGATTGAAGTCGGCAATGTGGTCAATGATGCGACGATTGATTTCTTCGGGCACATTGAGGTCAAAGGAACGATTACCTGCTTCCATGTGGTAGATTGGAATCTTCATGCGCTTGGCCATAATGCCTGCGATGGCTGCATTGGTGTCGCCAAGGATTAAGATGGCGTCAGGCTTTTCTTGCAAGAAGACCTCTTCCACGCGAATAAGGGTTTCGCCAAGGACATGGCCCAAGGAGGAGGTGTCGACATTTAAGTAGTAGTCGGGCTTACGCAGGCCGAGGTCGTCGAAGAAAATCTGGTTGAGTTCGTAGTCATAGTTCTGGCCGGTGTGCACCATTTTGTGGTCGACGTGTTCTTCCAGAAGTTTAATGACGGCGGCCAAACGAATGATTTCGGGGCGTGTGCCCACGATCGAGATGACTTTTAATGCAGATTTACTCATGGCTTAGACTTTCTCAAAGAAGGTGTCGGGGTCTTCAGGGTTATAGAATTCGTTAATCCAAAAGAGGGTGTAAAGCTCTTCATCACCGACATTGGTGATGTTGTGCGTGGCCCACACGGGCATATCAACAAAGGCTGGCGTGGAACCATCCAGCTCAAAGGTAATGACTTCATCCGTGCCGATGCGGCGAATTTGAATCTGTGCTTTACCCTTAATCACGGCGAAGCGTTCAATCTTACGCGTGTGATAGTGGTTGCCACGGGTGATGCCTGGCTTGGTGGTGGAGAAGGAGACTTGTCCACCGATGCCTTCAAGGCGTAAGGTTTCCACAAAGGTGCCACGGTCATCTGTGTTTGCCTTCAGGGCAAAGGGGAAGAAGGTCTTGTGGTCAATGTAACCGCAGAAGGTAGTGAAGAGCTGGATGTCAAACCGGTCAACCAATGCCGGGATAACGCCTTTGGCATAGTAGGTGTCGCGGAAGGTGGTGAAGCGCGTGAGGAGTTCGGAGACGCTTACTTCCTTGCCGTAAGGAATCGGACGCTCTGCTGCGGATTCGCCTGGTTGAATAATAGTGAGCATCTCTTCGCAGAGGTCGCCCACATAGACGAGCTTAATGCGTCCGTCCACTTGGATCGTGGGTGTTTCACCATGGGTGAGTTGATGGCAGAAGGTGGCCACAACAGAGTTGTAGAAGGGACGCCCATAGGGCCCAAAGACATTGGGAATGACGCATCCGGTAAAGCGCGCGCCAGTGCGTTCAGCCCAGGCGGCCAAACGTTCACGACCTTCACGCTTGGAGGCGCCGTAGAGATTATCGCGCTCTTCTTGGGTGGAACTTGAGAAGAGGACATGTGGGGTGACCTTTTCTGCTTCCATCGCAGCAATGAGTTTGTCTACGAGCGCGAGATTGGTCTGATAGATGACCTCAGGGTCAGGATGACGATTCATTGCCGCCAAGTGGACAATGGCATCGCACTGACGAACAAAGGCGCGCAAGGTCGCTTCATCTTCAAAGAAGGCATCTTCAAAGGGAATGCATGTGAAGGTGTCGGGGCGCGTTTGGGCTAAGTTAAAGAGGTGTGTGCCGACGAAGCCGGCTTGTCCTGTAATGCCGATGCGAATCATGGGGTGACCTCCTGATGGGTCCACAGATTGATGTCAAAACGATAACTGTCCGCAACCGATTCCGCCAAGGTTTTATCGGAGAGCACCATGAGGATGGAGTCGGGCGTGGTGGCGCGAATCAGACTGGCGCATCCAGCCGGAACGCAGAGTAGGGCACTTGTTTCGCTGGTGAGGTGATGCTCTTCTGGTTTGAGCGCAGGGGAGGGGGAGGCCCAATTGTCAATCGTGACAACGGAAAGCTCAAACGCCCCTTTGACGCAGTAAAACCACTTTCGCTCAAATTGGTGGCCATTCCATCCGCGACGCGTCTCAGTGTCGGGATGGTGAAGGATGTACATGCGCTTGACCCCTTCGAAGTAAAAGTTGTTCAGACTCGAAATCTGTCCGCGAGCATCCTTAAAGACTTCGCCAGCGAGCAATTTGATTGTGTCCATATCGCGCTTTGCCGTTGGCTGAATTACTTGCGGGTCGCCAAGTCGTTGCGAATGAAGTCCAACTTCAAGAGGAGTTGCTTCATGCCTTCGACGTCCAACTGGTCGGTGTTGTGCGAGTGGTAGTCGCAGGCTTCTCCGATGGAGGAAGAGCCCTTGGTGAAGTACTTATCGTAGTTCAAGTCACGCGTATCGCAGGGGATGCGATAGTAGTCGCCCATGTCTTCAGCGCGTGCCATTTCTTCACGGGTGACGAGTGTTTCATAGAGCTTTTCGCCATGACGGGTGCCGATAATCTTCACTTCGGTGTTGGTCTGGTAGAGATCTTTGAGGGCATCTGCGAGGGTGACGAGCGTAGCGGCGGGGGCCTTTTGCACGAAGAGGTCACCATTACGACCGTGTTCCCAAGCGTAAATCACCAAATCAACCGCATCATCCAAGGTCATCATGAAACGGGTCATTTCAGGGTCGGTTACGGTAATGGGTGCGCCATTCTTGATTTGGTCAACCCACAACGGAATCACCGAACCACGCGACGCCATCACATTGCCATAACGGGTGCAACAAATCACCGTTTCGGCATCATCCCCTAAGCTACGACCACGTGCGATGGCGACCTTTTCCATCATTGCCTTGGAGATGCCCATGGCGTTAATCG
>JAGCML010000006.1 GCA_017646485.1 Kiritimatiellia bacterium | reverse complement strand
CAAAGCATACTGAATTGGAAGCGCCATGTCGGGTTGGGCCAACTGGGCCAGAAGCGCACCATCCTTAAAATGAACAAAGGAGTGGACGATGCTCTGCGGATGCACCCACACACGGAGTTGGGAGGGTTCAAGCGCAAAGAGATGCAGGGCTTCAATCATTTCAAGCCCCTTATTCATCATTGTCGCCGAATCAATCGTGACCTTCGGGCCCATCTCCCACCGCGGATGATTGAGAGCTTCAGCTACTGTAATCTTCGACCAGTCAATGGTTTCGCGCCTAAAGAAGGGACCGCCACTTGCAGTTAGGATCACCTCGGCGATGCGTTCCTCGGCTTTGGGTTCATCACGCGTGCGAACACAAGCGGAGACCGAGGCGGTACCTTGCAGACATTGGAAGAGGGCGGAGTGTTCAGAGTCTAAAGGTAAAATGCGCACGCCTGCTTCAGCGCGACGACGCATGACCTCCGTGCCCGCCATCACGAGGACTTCCTTCGTGGCCAACGCCACATCGTGTCCCGCATCAATCGCCGCCAAGGTGGGTGCATAACCCGCCATGCCAGCAATCGCCATCACCACAAGGTCAGCTTCCGGCAAGGCGGCCAAGTCACAAAGGGCTTGTTCGCCAAAAGGATTGCCGGCATCATTCGGCGCAGCAAGGGCTAAGTGGCGCACATTAAATTGACGCGCTAAGGCCTGCAAGCCAGCCGCATCGCGACCAGCGGCAAGCCCAACCACCTCAAAGCGTTCTGGATGTGCCGTGACGACACGGAGCGTGCTTTCGCCAATGGAGCCCGTGGCTCCCAAAATGACTAACCGTTTACGCATCGCTTTAAATTAGATTTAGAAAATCATATGTGCGACTTCAATGAGGAAAAGCATCGTCGCAGGGATGAAGATAATGCTATCAAAGGTATCGAAGAAGCCACCCATTGCAGGGAAGAGCGCAGAGGAATCCTTCACGCCACACTGACGTTTGAAGAGCGATTCCAATAAGTCTCCGCAGATACCCACCGTCACCAAAATGGCAATTGAAATGAAGAACCAAATCATCAACGGCAGATCTGCCGTACAGGGGCGCACAAAGGAGAGGAAACTCACATCCTTGAAGAGATGGGCACAGGTCACCACAATGGCGGCCGTGGCCAACGAGAAAGCATAACCACCCGCAGTCCCTTCCCAACTCTTACCCGGCGAAAGGCGCGGGCACATCTTGTGTTTGCCAAAAGCCGAGCCGATGAAATAGCCACCCGTATCACTCATCTTCGTCACCAAGACCAAGAAGAAGGCAAAGAAAATACCCGCAGGAATCGATTCAGCGAACTGAACCATGGGGATAAAGTGGGACAACGAAACAGGAATGTAGAAGAATGAAACCACCGTAAAGACCGCCGTCTCCATCGGTTTCTGAATCCGTGCATCCAATAACACGCGGAAAAAGAGCGCTGCGCTCATCACAGAACAGAGGAGTATCGCAGGTATCCACGCACAATACGCATTCACAAACCAAAGCGCTGTCGCCACCAACAATTCCGGCAACGGCAAGGTGTAGCCACCCTTCTTGAGCATCGCACAGAGTTCGTAGAGGCAAATCCCTGCAGAGAGGCCCACTAAGCCGGCCAATACACTAAACGGCAAAAGAAAGATTACTGTCAGCCAAACTGCTGCAACACTCAAGCCGCAAATCACGCGTTGTTTCGAAGCCATAAACAAAATCTCCTCAAAGGGTTTACTACATTATAGAAGAATATTCCCCACACTGTAAAGGAAGATTTTCAGATAAAGCACAGATTACACACAATTATGCGCAAGAAAGTGCACGTTTTCACCGAAACATTCTCCGCAAAAGACGACGACGCACGATTTTACTTGCAATTTCACACTCAGATGTGATACATTACGCGCCACTTTCCTGCGACGTGTCTTAGGATACGTTCCCCGTTGCGGGCAAGCCCCGAAGTCCGGGGCGGCGTGAAAGGTGTTAAACCCCTCAAATTAGAAGAGAGAACACCATGGTAGACAAAAATGCAATCCGTCAGCAGTTCCAGCGTCACGAACGTGACACCGGTTCCAGCGAAGTGCAGATCGCAACCCTCACCAAGAAGATCGAAGCACTCACCGCTCACTTGAAGATCAACAAGAAGGACAACCATTCTCGTTATGGTCTCATCCGTATGGTGAATAACCGCCGCAAGCTTTTGGATTACCTCAAGCGCACCGACGAACCGGCATATCGCAAGATTCTTGCCGACCTCGGCCTCCGTCGCTGAGTTGTTTCTCCAGAAACAGAAACTGGCCGTCCTTTATTGGGCGGCCTTTTCTTTTTGCCAGCGCCCTTCACCCCACACTCATTCTCCCCACTCACCTCTCACTCCTCCTTCTGCGGCGTGGCCGCCCTATCGGTCGTGCCGCAGGGCGCGCTGTCTCATCTAAACAGTGCCACACCCGTGGCACTATCACCCCTCCCCCGTGAGCACCTAAAGAGCATCCGCAGGATGCGAAGCGTGCAGGACTCAGTCCTGCCTGAGGGGCGTGGGGGCGAAGCCAGCCCCCACCTCT
>JAGCML010000056.1 GCA_017646485.1 Kiritimatiellia bacterium | reverse complement strand
ATATTCACTTTTTAGTCGGTTTGTGCTATACTTTATAGATATGGACATAGAAGAAGTGCTTTTAGATTTGGTTCGCCGTACGGCATGTGAATTGCCTGCGGATATTCGTTGTGCTTTAGAGACCTCTTTTGGGGTGGAGCGTGAGGCTCCAGCACAGGTGGCATTGAAGACGATTTTGCAGAATTGTTCGCTTGCCTGTCAGCAGTGCACCCCGATGTGTCAGGATACGGGAACGTTGACCTTTTTCTGGAAGGTGCCTGCTGGGACGGTTCAGCGTCCGTTGATGGAGGCGGCCAATCGAGCCGTGCGTGTCGCAACGCAAAAGGGGTGGTTGCGCAAGAATACGATTGATACGCTCTCTGGCGCATCTGTGGATGATAATGTGGCAGAGGGAATCCCGGTGCATCATTTTGAGGAGGCGAATGTCGCGGTACCAGAGGTGACCTTGCTCTTAAAGGGCGGTGGCAGTGAAAATATGAGCTGTCAGTATTCGCTTCCCGATAGTCGTTTGGGGGCGGGACGTGATTTGAAGGGCGTCCGTGCGTGTGTGTTAGATGCCGTGCATCGCATTCAAGGGCAGGGATGTGCACCTGGGATTCTGGGAATTTGCATTGGGGCAGACCGTGCAGAGGGATATGCGGTGGCGAAGCAACAGCTTTTGCGCACATTAGATGACGTTTCCCCTGTGCCCGAATTGGCAGCATTGGAAAAGCAACTGCTTGACGAGGCGAACACCCTGGGCGTTGGCCCGATGGGCTTAGGGGGCGAAACGACGCTTTTGGGCGTGAAGCTTGCTGCTCGGACACGTTTGCCAGCCTCTTATTTTGTGACGATTGCGTATTGTTGTTGGGCTTGTCGTCGTCAGACGGCTGTTTTGAATTGAGGAGCTCTCAATGCGAACGATTGATTGTGACTATTTGGTTGTAGGCTCTGGTTTATCTGGTGCGATGGCTGCGATTGGCTTGGCAAAGCATGGTCGCGTGCTCATGGTGACGAAGCGCACGTTAGATGAGAGCAATACAAACTATGCACAAGGTGGCATTTCCTGCGTGATGGGAACGGATGACACCTTTGATCTCCATGTGGCAGATACCTTAGATGCGGGTGCTGGGCTCTGCAATGAGGCCGTAGTGCGACGCATTGTGGAAGCAGGGCCGCAGTGGATGCGGTCGTTGATTGAAATGGGCGTGCCCTTCTCAAAGTCCGAAGAATCCGCCTGTCCTGATGGCTTTGACTTGACCCGTGAAGGCGGTCATACCCGTCGTAGAATTTTACACGCAGGAGACATTACGGGTCGCGAGGTGGAACGCACCTTAGTGGCTACGCTGAAGGCGACGAAGCGTCTGCATGTCTGCGAAAACACCCTCTTAATTGACCTTGTGACGACGCGATTCTTGCATGCGCCGACTGAAGAAAATCGCGTTGTTGGAGCCTATTTATTGAGCACAGAAACGGGTGAAATCTGGGCTGTGCGTACGGGTGCTGTTATTTTGGCTACAGGCGGATGTGGCAAGGTTTATCAGTACACGTGCAATCTTGATATTGCGACTGGTGACGGTGTTGCTATCGCTTGGCGTGCGGGTGCAGAGATTCGCAATATGGAAATGGTGCAATTCCATCCGACCTGCCTCTATCACCCGAAGGCCAAACGTTTTCTCATTAGTGAAGCCGTGCGTGGCGAAGGGGCGGAATTGGTTACGCGTGATGGCGAACCCTTCATGCACAAGTATGACCCGCGTGGCTCATTGGCCCCGCGTGATATTGTGGCCCGTGCGATTGACTCCGAGATGAAAAAGCGCGGGGATGCCTACTGCTGCCTGGATATTCGCCACCGTGGTGAAGCCTATTTGAAGGAACGCTTCCCTGCGATTTATGCCAAGTGTTTAGAGTTTGGCATTGACATGGCGAAGGATTTGATCCCGATTGTGCCGGCGGCGCACTACTGTTGCGGTGGTATTGCTGCGGATGTGACAGGTAAAACAACACTGCCGGGCCTGTATGCCATTGGTGAATGCGCTTGTACGGGCTTACATGGGGCCAACCGTTTGGCGAGCAACTCGCTGTTAGAGGCGATGGT
>JAGCML010000055.1 GCA_017646485.1 Kiritimatiellia bacterium | reverse complement strand
GAGCATTTTCACCCTTCTTCACAGAAAGGAAGAGCTTTCTTTAAAGAGAAGAATAGCCTTCTTCACGGAGATAATCATATGAAAATCGATTTAATAATCATATGATATTCGATTTGAAAATCATATGATAATCGATTTGAAAATCATATGATAATCGATTTGATAATCATATGATAATCTTTTTTGATATTAGCCTTCTTCTCTTTTCATCTGAGCGAGAAAGAAAAGCAAAAGCACCCTTTCCTATTAAATAAAAGGGCCTTACCATATGAGGGACGTCAGCTGCGGATAGATGCACCCGAGCCCAAAGTGCTGGGAAATCCACAGCACACAGGTGCTCTTAATTGCCCATTGCGGCGGCTTTTGAGGTGGCGATGAGGGTATCAAGCGTGGCTTGGGAACGTGTTTCGCCGGCTAATCGCAGAATGGGTTCTGTATTAGATGCGCGAACCCCAAACCATGCGTCAGCCCAATCGAGGCGTACACCGTCAAAGTCGGCTCTGTTTTGGGGCGGTCCGATGAGTTGGGTGACAGCTGCTTCGACGCGTGCGACGGCGCTTGCACGGTCTGCAATATCATGAACATTGACTTCGCCCGAACGCGCATAGCGTGTCGTAATAGGGGCGAGGATTTGGGAGAAGGTTTTATTTTGGCGTTTAGCCTCAGCGACAATGGCCAAGAGGAAGATGGCAGCGAGTTCACCACTGTCACACCAATGGAAGTGGCGGAAGTAGTAGTGGCCTGCGACTTCACCACCGCAGAGTCCATTCTTTTCGCGGAGGGCGGTTTTAGCAAAGGCGGCACCCACGCGCACCATGAGGGGGTCAAAGCCTGTTTCGTGGAGAACTTCCATTACGCCACGGGAGGTGCGAATGTCATGCACAACGACAGGCGCCATGCCCTCCACGGGGAAATGTTCGCGCAACCATGCTGCAAAGAGCGGAATCAGGGCATCTGGCGGAACGAAGGTGCCGGTCTCATCCACGCACATCACGCGGTCTGCGTCACCATCAAAGATAATCCCCACATCAAGTTCGCGTTCGCGAACGGCGGAGATGAGTTGGGCACAGTTTTCGGGTTCTAAGGGATTTGGGCCGTGGTGCGGGAAGGTGCCATCTGGGGTGGCATTCATGAGCGCATCAGCACCGGTGAAGAGTTCGGCCGCAATCACCCCCGCTGCGCCGTCAGAACAGTCCACGGCATAGTTGAGACCCGTGAGATCCCCTGCAAAGCTGCGCAACCAGGCGACGTATTCTGCACGATAGTCTGCAGCGGTGACGGTGCCAGGAGTGGTTGCCACGGGCGGCAGCGCATCCGCTTCAATCCACGACTCCACGTCACGTAGGCCAAGGTGGTAACCACAAGGACGTGCGCCAGCCTTGGAGACTTTGAGACCATTGTATTCGGGTGGATTATGAGAAGCGGTAATCATGACCGAACCGCCAAAGCCCTTTTCAGCGGTAAAGAAATAGACCATCGGCGTGGTGGCCAAGCCCATGTCGGTGACATTTGCGCCGGCTTCGGTAAGACCGCGAATCAATGCGTCGCGAAGGGTAATTGAAGATGTGCGCGCATCGTAACCCACGAGAATCTCTGTGGCCCCCAACATCTTCGGAAGGCAACGCCCCACTTGGTAAGCGAGCGTATCGGTGAGTTCTGTGCCATAGATACCACGAATGTCATATGCCTTAAATGCGGTCATGATGTTTCTCCTTTAAACGATCCTTACTCCACGTGACAGAGTAAACCTTTAAGATACAAGCCTTCTGGGAACGTGAGCGCCTCCACATGGTCGGGGGCCTGACGTAATTCCTGGACAATCCGCACTGTACGTCCAGCATCGTGCGCAGCCTCTGCCACCACCGTGCGGAAGAGTTCGGGTGTAATCGCACCCGAACACGAGAACGTGGCGAGCCAACCGCCCTTTTCGACCAATTTAATCCCGAGCAAATTCACATCCTTATACCCACGCAACGCCTTCATGGTTTGACTGCGCGTGTCGGCGAACTTCGGCGGGTCAAGAATCACCAAACCAAAGGAACGTCCACGATCACGAAAAGCGCGGAGTTCTTGGAAGACATTCCCCTGCAAGAAGGTGGCGGAATCTTCGGCAAAGCCATTGAGCGTCGTATTGATGCGAGCTTGCGCCAGTGCAGGCGCGGAGATATCCACATGGGTGACACTCTTCGCGCCAGCCTTCTGTGCTGCCACCCCAAAGCCGCCAGTATACGAGAAGGTGTTTAAGACATCCCGACCTGCGGCATAAGAGGCCACAATGCGACGGCTTTCGCGTTGGTCTAAGTAGTAACCCGTCTTGTGTCCCTTACGGACATCCACGCCAAACTTGACGTCACCCTCGTGGATGACAATCTGCTCTGGGGGTTCTTCACCAGCGAGCAAGCCTGTGGTTTGCGGCAACCCCTCACGCGCACGACCATCGACGTCACTGCGTTCGTAGAAAGACTTCGCACCTGTCAGGGCCATCAATTCGCGAACAATCATCGGCTTAGCCCACTCAGCTCCAGCGATGGCGAACTGTCCAGAGAGCACATCGCCATATTGATCAATCGTAATCCCAGGCAAGCCATCCGCTTCGGCATTGACGATACGCAATGCATTCGTGTTAAAGCGCGTTGCCATCTCTGCACGAACCGCAAGAGCAGCGGCGAGCTTTTCATGGAAGAAGGCCTCGTCGATGGGCGTTTCCTTGCCGAAATGCCACATGCGAATGCGAATTTGAGACTCTGGCGACCATGCACCGACGCCCAGAATCTCCCCAGAAGCGGCACGCACGAGGACGGGTTCACCCAAAGCAGGTGTGCCGTCAATCGCATCAATCGCGCCCGAAAAAATCCACGGATGCCCCAAGCGCGTGGGACGATCACGTTTTGGCTTTAATGTGGCAGTAAACATTGAACCTCCTCTTACTGCGCACGTGCGGCATCTTGAGCGGCGAAGAGCTTCGCGCAACCGTCCTTAGCGAGCGCACGGAGTGTATCCAACTGCTCATCGGTAAAGGGTTCGTGTTCTGCAGTGCCCTGCACCTCCACAAAGCGTCCATCGGAGGTCATGATGACATTCATATCCACATCTGCCGTAGAATCATGGGCATAGTCCAAATCCTGCGTGGGTTCACCAGCGCAAATACCCACGCTAATTGCCGCCACGCGACGCACAATGGGACTCTCCTCTAAAAGACCCTTCGCAATCAACTGTTCAATGGCATCTTCCAATGCGACCATACCACCTGTGATGGACGCGCAACGCGTTCCACCATCCGCCTGCAAGACATCACAGTCAATCGTGATGGTACGTTCGCCCAAACGCTTCATGTCAATCGAAGCACGCAAGGCACGCCCAATCAGACGACTAATTTCCACACTGCGGCCATCCTGCTTCAACTTCTTAATGTCGCGATCCTTACGCGTCATCGTAGCAGAAGGCAACATCGAATACTCAGCCGTCACCCATCCTTCTCCGCTATCACGCTTAAAAGGAGGCACCTTTTCCTCCACACTCGCAGTGCAAAGCACCCATGTGTTCCCCTGTTTATACAAAACCGAACCGGCTGCATATTTCGTAAAGTGGCGAATAATCTCTACCTCGCGCATGGCAATCAATCCTTTCTAACGCCTATTATGATAACACATGCGCCCTTAAAGAGACGCACATTTCCTTTGATTCCCTCCTTCACAACCTCTGAAATGCACAAAAAAAAATACCACGCTTTTATGCGTGGCATTTTTAATAAGTGGCGCGCCTGGAGGGGTTCGAACCCCCGACCCGCGGCTTAGAAGGCCGCTGCTCTGTCCAACTGAGCTACAGGCGCTTGCGTTAAAATTATTCTTCAGGCTTCTTCAGCTTATTCATGTGTGCGAAGTTGCCCCATCCCATCCAGTCATCATCGTCATCCATCGGGAAGGCGCGCAACCATGCACCGAGCGAGACCTTCAAGTCAGGACGGAACTTATCCCCATCAGGAGCGACATACGTCGGCAAGTACTCGGTCGTCAAGCGGAAGCTCACGCAGTCCAAGTTATACTGCACATAGCCGCCGATTTCTTCAAGGGATTCCCATTCGACATTGTAACGCGCATAGAGCGACCAGTCCATGGTATCCCAGATTGAGTGGACAAAGCCGCCATACAAGATGGCATCCTGCCCCATCGTGGTCCAATAGTAGTCATACAACTCATGGTCACGGCTCAAATAGCCTACATAGAAGGTGAAGGCCTTCATGCGTGCACGAACACCGATATCCCAGAATGCGAGACGAGACTCTTCAGGGTCATACTGGAAGTCGGTCACGAAGTCGATATTCCGCGTGGGAGAGAAGATTGTATCAAAACCAAGCACACGCAAACCATCAGATTCACGCACACGCGTGGCCTTTTTCTTCAAATTATCGCGTCCAGGCTGTTGGCGATCTTTCCAACGCACCCAGTGGTCATCGGTCTTGAAGACATAGATACCGTAAAGGTCGAAATTCAAGAAACGCGTCAGCGTATCTTCCTTGGTGCGGCGTTGCAAGAGATTACGCGTACCGAAGCGCAAGCCCGTGTAACGATGCGAAGGCGTCAACCCATCAGAAGCGTAACGGTCACGCCATTCGTATTCCTGGTCAAGACGGTCAAAGGCGTAAGGCACTTCATCCACCTCAGTCTGCGAACCAGGTACACAGGTGAAGTCGAGGTAAGGAATGAAGGTGTGACGATAATTGTCGAAATCCTTCCAATAACGCGCCTGCAAAGCCAAGCCCAATTCAAAGAGCGAACGGAAATAACTGTCATCCATCGGCGCATCTGCGTAGTACGTACCACGCCATCCCATACGCGGCGTGAGCGTAATGCCGTCGGCAAGTTCAAATGGACGGCGCAAGATGTGACGCGTATCAATACGCGCAGTCTCGTAGTAGGCCCAGTTACCCGGCTTATAACTCGGCTTTTCACGCGTAGCGGACTTGCTCTTACCCGCCTGACGCTCAAAGAAGCCAATCGAGGTTTGAGATTCGTAGTAGAGCTTTGGAATGTCAAAGACATTCTGCGGCAACGTATCCAAACGGAATTCCGGCAAACGGAGCGTGCCCGGATAGAAGGAATTCAAGGGACCGCCCACCGCCAAAGAGCTCACCCACGTATTCTCACGGTGTTCGTAATTCGCGAGACCTACGGGTTCAGAGACCTTACGAACGGCGAGTTCCTTGTAATCTGTACGGAAGCGCGAGTCACTGGTGTACTCGGCTTCAACGGAGATGTGGTCACGAGGCGTGAAATCAATGCGTTCGCTCAGACCGATGGTGTAACGATAATCACCGTAAGGGCGCTGCCACTCTAAATCCTGCTCATAAGCACGATCACGATCATCTTCCATGTCCTCGTCTTCGCCATGACGCGCCACATAGACCGACAAGGAGCCGCGTTGGACCGTGTCTTCGCCTAAGAGACCGCCCAAAGTACGCCAGGTGAATTCCTGCCCCACGGCCACACCATATTCACTACGCAAGTCAACTGCGGTCTTACCATAGAGCAAGCCGTCGTCTTCAATGCTGCCCGCGATGGGATAAACGTATGCGGTGAGCAAATAGGCGCCCCACTTCGAAGTGTAGCCAGGCATCACACGCCAACCGTAATGCGTATTTAAATCACGGTAGTAGTAAGGCGCCCAAAGCACGGGGATATCACAGAACCGCACCACGGCATTCTTCATTTCCAAGAATTCTTTACTCTTGAAACGCCCTTCACCCGTGACACTCCAGTGCCAAGCGGACATTTCATTCGTACATGTTGTCACCGTAGCATTACGCGCATAGGCAATGCCATCCTCGTCACGCGCAAGGCTATCTGCGAGGACTGCGAACTGCCCTAAGCGCAAAAGACCTGTACCGACCAAGCCCTGGCCCGTCTTATGATTGAAAGAGATGGACTCACCCTTCCATGAACCGCCCGACTTGGAGACGATTTCAATATTGCCTTCGGCATCAATGTCCCCAGTGGTGTAATTGTACGTCGCCTTATCACAGGTCATGGTGATATCCGAGAAGGTAATCACCACATTGCCCAAGAGCGAGGTGGTTCCCTCATCGTAATTCGCCGTCATGCGGTCTGCATTGACATTGATGTCGCTATTCTGATCAATCTTCGGCTTCTTGAACTTTATCTTTGAGAAAGCGTCCGAAGAGCGCGAATCAGCCTGCACGGCCATAGCGGCCAAAAGCGATAAGCCTAAAAGCAAACACTTTAATGACATCTGCCCCGAAAGAGAGGCAAATGTCTTAATCGTTTGCTGAATACGTGAGAAGTTTAAAGACATAAAAGCAACCATTAAACTGAACGGTTTTCCGAGACCGCATAGAGCACTTTACCATCGCGATCCAGAATAGCGAACGACTCTGGATGACGCGCGACTTCACTCTTGAAGGTCAACTTACCCGAATAGCGGCGCTGCATTTCCACGAGCATCTGCTCATCTTCATTGCGTAAGCGTTCCATCACAGAGGGGGCAACCAAGACTTGTAGGTCGGTTGCACCAGGTGCACTCTGTTGCTTACGCATCACAGCGGCGATTTGACGTTGGATATCCACCGAAAGGGCGAGCGGGCTCTTAATGACACCATGGCCCTTGCAATACGGACAATCAATGTACATCTGCGAGAGCAGACTTTCTTCCTGACGCTGACGCGTCATTTCCATCAAGCCAAGTTCAGAGATCGGCAACACATTCGTGCGAGCACGGTCACGCTTCACTGCGGCCTTCATGGCCTTGTAAATCTGATTTTGGTGCTTGCGGCTCTTCATATCGATGAGGTCAATCACCACCAAACCACCGATATTTCTCAACCGCAGCTGGCGCGCCACCTCTTCCACCGCCTCCATGTTCACCTCAAGGATAGCCTCCTCCTGCGAACCCTTTCCGCGATGGCGGCCTGTATTCACATCGACAGCGATGAGGGCTTCGGTTTCATCGATGACCAAGTAGCCTCCGCTCTTGAGGGTCACTTTACGGCGAAACGCCTCTTCCATCTGCGTTTCTACACCATAGTGGTCGAAAATCGGCAAGTGACCCTTGTAAAGCTCAATCACACGGCGAGCACGACGCGAAATACGTCCTGCGACTTCACGAATGCGATTAAAGGCTTCCGCATCGTCAATAATCACACGATCGATATCTTCCGTCAACCAATCGCGCACGACGCGTTCCACCAAATCGGGCTCAGAATAGACGCATGCGGGCGCATGAAGCGTCTTGATATTGTGTTGCAACTGTCCCCACACATCGAGGATATTGCGCAAATCACGGCAGAATGCACGCTGATTTGCACCCGAACCCACCGTACGCACAATAATGCCCACGCCGGGAGGCAATGGCAAACGATCCAAAATCTTCTTCAGGCGAAGACGTTCCTTCGCATCAGCAATCTTACGCGAAACGCCACGCGTGGACTTTGCCGAAGGCATCATCACCAAGTAACGCCCCGGCAGAGAGAGATTTGCCGTCACACGCGGTCCCTTCGTGCCGATGGGGCCCTTCGTGACCTGCACCACGATTTCGCTCCCTGGAGGGAAACGCTTTGCAATTTCATCATTTGAGATGCGCTTCCGCTTCGAGGCACGATTATCATCATCCTCATCTAAGCCATCTTCATCTGGAATCATGTCCCAATAGTGCAAAAATGCATTCTTTTTGAGACCGATATCGACAAATGCCGCTTGTAAATCGTGTTCGAGATTCTGAATGCGCCCCTTAAAGATGCAGCCAACAAGGCGTTCTTCCATGGGGTGTTCAACCTGAAACTCCTCCACGCGGCCATTTTCAACCACGGCCACGCGCGTTTCCAGTTTTTCGACATTTACGACAATTTCGCGTCGCTTACTCTTCCGTTTAAAAAGCCATCCAAACATGTACGTACCTACATCAAAAAAGGTTACCGGCGAAAGACTGCTTCTGCGCTACGTCCATGAATCGCAACACTCTGCAAGATCCCCGTAGCCATCATCATCACCAACATGAAGGTTCCGCCCTGGCTGATGAATGGCAACGGCAGCCCCGTGATTGGGACTATCCGCACTGTCATACCTATATTAATAAAAATATGACAAAAAATCAAGGTCACAGTGCCAATACACAAAAGTTTTCCAGTATTATCGACACAACGCACCCCAATTATTGTCCCTGGAAGCAAAATCCCAAAGAAATAAACGCATAAAAGCGTCAACGCACCCGCAAAGCCAGTCTCCTCTGCGACCACGGGGAAAATGAAGTCATTCATACTCACCGCAACCGGCAAATAGCCCAATCGGTGTTGCACGCCGCGACCGTATCCTTTGCCCCAGACGCCGCCACTGCCCACGGCAATCTCACTCTGTCGCGCATTGTAACCCGTCTTGTAAGGGTCGCGCATTGGATAAAGGAAGGTCTCCACGCGGTCAATCTGGTGCGGACGCAAACCACTCCACTTGAGGAGTTGCTCCGACTTCACAGGGTCCATCCCATCGGCCTTTGCGATGCGAATCAATGTTAATTCGTAGGTTGCCGTCAAAACCAAAATGAGCACCCCGATGCCCACAATCTTCGGCGAGACACGCGCAGCGAACAAAATCGCCAAAACCGTGGGTCCCAAGACTAATGCCGTCCCTAAGTCTGGCTCCAAGAGAATCAAAATCGCAGGCAACCCCGCCAATAAACCGCAGAGACAGAGCCCACGGAAGTTCCGATGGCGTTCGGCTTGTCGCCCTAATAGCCAAGAGAGAATCATCACCACCGCCAACTTCGCCGGCTCACTGGGTTGCAACCCAAAGAGCCAACGCCGCGCCCCCATGCGTTCTACGCCAATACCAGGAATCAACACTAAAACCAACGTGCCCAAGACCGCCACATACACCCACGGCGAGAGCGTCATCCACCGGCGATAATCCCAAAAGGCTAAGGCAAACATCAAAAGTACGCCCCAGAAGACAAATTCGAGTTGCCCCATCCAGAGCGACTGCAAGGCCACCGTTGCACGTGCGCTACACGCCGACTTCACAAAGAGCACCCCGACCACAGGCAAGAGCAACGACACCACCAGGAGCGTCACATTCAAACGCTTCATCTTCTCCCAGAGCTGTTGATACCACGGTTCCATGTCGGCTTTCGGTCAATCGGCACAAAAAAACCCACGAGAATACTCGCGGGCTAAAATGGTGGTGGGTCTACGATTCGAACGTAGGAAGGCAGAGCCAGCGGATTTACAGTCCGCCCCAGTTGGCCACTTTGGTAACCCACCAAACTGAAAACGGCGCACATTGTAGCAAGACTTCCCCACCGCCGTCAAGCAAAAAAATAAACTTTTTTTAAAAACACGACAAAACCGCTACGCGCAGCACTGCATGTAAGGAGAGAAAACCACAGAACACACAGAACACACAGAAAAAGGACAGCATGTGGGGGGAAACCACAAAATACACCAAATACACCAAAAAGCGCTACGCGCAGCAGTGCACGTGGGAAGAGGCCAGGGAAAACACGGACCACACGGAAAAAACACTGCATGT
>JAGCML010000054.1 GCA_017646485.1 Kiritimatiellia bacterium | reverse complement strand
GTACTGCGCCGCTTCAAAAAATCGGATACACTCCAATGCAAACGCGCTAAAGGTGGTAAATCCGCCTAAAAAGCCAATAAACAAAATTGGGAAGTACGCTTCATACGCTTGCAACTTCGTCCGGCAAATCACGCAACACATCCCCGCCAAGAATGCCCCCAACACATTCACCAGCAACGTTCCCCATGGCAAGCCACCCGCAAACACCTGCAACCCTCGCACACAGAGATAGCGCAACATCGTACCAAGTGCGCCACCCAAGCCAATTAAAAGCATCCACTTCATACACCCTCCAGAAACAAAAAAAGACGAGCCGCAGCCCGTCCATTTCTCACATCCTTCTTTATGGTGGAGGTAAGGGGAGTCGAACCCCTGACCTTTTGAATGCCATTCAAACGCTCTACCAACTGAGCTATACCCCCGAAAAAGGAATGGCAATAATGTATCAAACCCTTTTACAGAATGCAAGCACTATTTTTATTTTTTTATAAATTTTCCGAATTATTCATCTGCCCCGCCCTTTCTCCACCCTTCTCTCACCTCCACTCACCCGTCATCCTGCGGCGTCTCCATCCCCTCGCCTTACGCCTCCCTCCGTGAGCACCTAAAGCGCATCCGCAGGATGCGTAGCGTGCAGGACTCAGTCCTGCCTGAGGGGTGTGGGGGCGAAGCCAGCCACACCACATCCTCACTCATTTCTCCTCACTCCTCCCCCCCTTCCTTTCCCTCTCATCCCTTTATCGCAGGGTGTGGGGCTACGTAAGCCCCACGCTCCCCATCGTCCTGCGGCACAGCCGCCCTCCCACGCACCTCACTCCTTTCTCATCTACACCCCCTGGCAGTCCTGCGGCGCAGCCGCCCTATCCGTTGTGCCGCAGGGTGCGCCGTCACCCTGCATCTTTAATATCCCGCCGTCACCCTGCATCTTTAACGCCCTGCATCCTCTTCACGCACTACAAAAAAAGCAGAAAAACGCCCACTCTTTCTATCACGAATATCATTTTTATGTTACATTAAACAAAGCGTTTTTCATCCAAAGAGGACTGACTATGCGTAATATTCATTGGAAACGGATTGGTAAAAACATTTCAGATCGTTTTCGACCGGAAGTGCTTCAATGTTTTAAAGAGGGGTATCCCCTCAAGACTTTCATGGCAGATGCCGTAGCGGGGCTCATTGTTGCAGCCGTAGCACTTCCCCTTGCGATTGCCTTCTCCATCGCGGCAGGACTTCCTCCACAAGCGGGCCTCATTACGGCCGTCATTGCGGGTTTTGCGATATCCGCCTTCGGTGGATGCCGCGTACAGATTGGCGGACCTACGGGTGCCTTCATTGTTATCATCTACGGCATCTACGCACAATTCGGCATGTCAGGCTTAGCCATTGCCACAATGATGGCGGGTGTCTTCCTCATTATCCTCGGTTTGTGCGGCTTAGGCTCAATCATCAAATACATCCCCTATCCCGTCACAGTGGGCTTCACCTCGGGTATTGCGCTCATCATCTTCGCAGGCCAGATTGAGGCGCTCCTTGGGCTTGACTGCGTCAATGCGCTCCAAACCTTAGCCTACGAGAAGATGCCGGGCGACTTCGTGGGCAAGCTCAATGTTTACGCACACGCCTTAGATACCATCAACTGGGCAGCCGTGGCCATCTCCGCCATCACGATTCTCATCTGCGTCTACTGGAAACGCGTCACCCAGAAGGTGCCGGGCTCAATTGTCGCCATCGTCATCACCACCATCATTGCGATGATCTTTGAATCCTTCGACATTGAAGTGGCCACCATCGGCAGCAAATTCCCCGCCGTCGCGCAAGGCATGAGCTTAAGCCTGCCCCAATTCCCCACCATTGAATGGAGCGCGCTGCGCGAACTCGTCTCGCCGGCCATCTCCATCGCGCTTTTAGCAGGCATTGAATCCCTTCTTTCGGCCGTTGTGGCCGACGGTATGATTGGGCGCCGCCACAATTCCAACACCGAACTCGTCGGCGAAGGTATTGCCAACATCCTCTCCCCGCTCTTCGGCGGCATCCCCGCCACAGGCGCCATCGCTCGTACGGCGACCAATATCAAAAATGGCGGCAAGACCCCCGTCGCAGGCATCTTGCACGCCCTCTTCCTCCTCTTGATTATGCTCTTCCTCGGCCGCTATGCCGCCCTCATCCCGATGGCAACCCTCGGTGGCGTGGTTGCAATCGTCGCCTACAACATGAGCGAGCTCCACCTTGTCAAAGGCATCTTCAAGAGCACCCACTCGGACATCCTCGTGATGCTCACCAGCTTCCTCTTAACCGTCTTTATCGACTTGACCGTCGCCATCCAGGCAGGCGTTCTTTTGGCCGCCTTCCTCTTCATCCGCCGCATGGGCGAATCCACCGAAGCGCGCAATATCACCCGCCTTTTGGCTGGTACCACCCAAACACCGCGCGCAGATGACCTTGGCCAACCCGGCACCGAAGTGCCCGCAGGCGTGGAGGTCTTTGAAATCTATGGCGCACTCTTCTTCGGTGCGGCAGACAAATTCAAAAACACCCTCCTCTCCCAACGTCGCCGTCCAAAGGTCCTCATCTTGCGTATGCGCCATGTACTCGTCTTAGATGCCACGGCGCTCCACTCCCTTGAAGAGGTCTATGCGCACGTTAGCGCACGTGGCATTTCGCTCGTGCTCTCGGGCGTCACGGCCCAACCCCTCATGCTGATGGTGCGCTCGGGCTTCTTGGATCGCATTGGCCAACCCAATGTCCACGGCCACATTGTTGATGCCCTTGGCCGCGCGAAGGAACTCCTCGCAGAAGCCTCTGCTGAGTGACCTACCATCGCCACACAGACGACACAGAATAAAAGAGGAGGTTCCGCGGAACCTCCTCTTCTTTCTTTTCCAGCGCATCTCGCCCCTCTTCAGTGCGCGATGTCTACTTGAGCAAAACCGCACCTGCGCACATTACTCTTGAGCACCCAGACCAAAGCCCTTAAGAAGACCCTCGGTGATTTGCGTGGCAATCACCTTCTGGTGCGTAGGATTATTGATACGGGCGAAGTCTTCATCATTGGTAATGAAGCCCACCTCAATCAAAATCGAGGGTGACGTCACATCGCGCAACACCTTGAAATGCGCATGGCGGATACCGCGGTCGGCTGGCGTAGGTTGTTCAACAAAGGCATCCTTCTGCAATAAGGCCTCTTGCACATAGTACGCCAGACGCGTCGAGCGCACCAAGTACGTATGTCCCACCAATGCGCCGCGTGCAGGGGAATTCGGCAGCGAACCATCACAGCCTGGCGCCGGCAGCGTGTAGGTCTCCACGCCCTTTGCCTCAGGGTTTGCAGAGGCATTCACATGAATACTCACAAAGGCATCCACATTGAGGGAAATGCCCAACTGCGTCCGCTCATCCAGCGTCCGCGTCGTCTTTTCATCTGGGCGTGTGAGATTCGCATTGTGCCCCTTTGACTTCAACTGTGCCTGCACTTCGCGCGCAATTGCAAGCGCAATGACTTGTTCGTGCACATCTCCCCGGCGCGCACCGCTATCTTTGCCGCCGTGACCGGGGTCAATCAACAAATTCAAAGTCGGCTTGACCGCCATTGGCTCCATCAAGGCCGCACGTAAGAGTTGGATATCGTCCCGGCTCAAATTCTTCGTACCTGCAGGACGATTCAAATAGTAACTCACCCCATCCACCAAGGCGGGGCGTTGGCCAATTGTAAACTCAAAGGTCTGAATCGGCGAATGGGCAGGCGCAATCACCTTGACCTTACCCTCTTCCACAATCCGTTCTGCATCTGGAATACCCAATTCACGCGCCGTTGTACGATACGTGGCGTGGCACCCCAAAATCAAACAGAGCGCCACCAGTCCACAACACTGAAGAAACATCTGCATAAAAATCCTCTCAAAACGAAAATCCAATAAAACCTTTTAGAGACATGCCCGCCCCTTAAATCGTCTCGGGTTGCAAGGCCAATACACCCGTTGTGCGATGAATATGGGTAATCGCCATGGCCAAAGCATCCGCGGCATCATTCTGTAAGGGCGGTTGCAACGATAAAATGCGTGCCACCATGGCCTGCACTTGCTCCTTTTCTGCCGCCCCTGTTCCTGTGACCGCACGCTTAATTTCAGAGGGCGAATACTCATACACAGGGATGCCGCGCTTCGCACAATTCATCACCACCACGCCACGGGCATGACACAGAATCATCGCCGTGCGCGCATTCTTCGCGTAGAAGACCGTCTCCAACGCCGCCTCAGTGGGTTGATAGAGGTCCAATACGCGATTCACTTCGGCATCTAACAACTGCAATGCCTGCGACATGGGGTGACGTTGCGGAATGCGAACAGGTGCGTAGTAGAGCGCCTTTCGCACCGACCCCAACACTTGCACCACGCCAAGCCCTGTTGAGCGCAACGAGGTGTCGAAGCCAATCACCACGCGTTCTAACTGTGTCATTAGAAAATCTCCAAATCAGGCCAGAAACGTGTAGGTTCGACACTTTCCAATTGCGCTTGGTCTGCCTCCGAGAGTGCGCTGAAGAAATTGAGCCCTGTCATCTCTTCAATGCGGTCAATGGAGGTCAAACAGTAGCGCGGGTGCTTATCCGAACGAATGTCTTGCGGCATATAGGCGCCAATCGCACGCAACTTCCCATCCTTCACCGCAGCGATAATCTTGAAGAAGCCCTTCGGAATGCGCGCCTTGCCACGTTTGATGTACGTCGTCTTTTCCGCTGGCACGGGGCCTGTAATCACCCAAAGTTCCACACCTTGAGCCGTCAAATCATCGGCCACAATCTGCTCTAAAATGCGCCATGGACCACGATTCAACTCCGGGGTCTGTGGCACAATATTGCTCATGAGGAAGGTTTCGCGTTGCGCGACCTTGCCATAACGCGTTGCGATGAGGTAATTGGGGGCCATGTGGCCACGGTCATAGCCCGTGCGCGTGTAATCATCTGGCGTTGG
>JAGCML010000053.1 GCA_017646485.1 Kiritimatiellia bacterium | reverse complement strand
TACCGTTTCTTAGTCACTGATATTGTTTGGTGGCAAGGGACGGTAGCTCATTTTTATATATTTTGGGTTATAATATTTTCAATTATTCGGCCCTTCGTACTATTTTCCAGAATTTTCTAGACAGGTATAAAAAGTCCCCGGCCAAAAATTGTACTATTTAAGATTTCTTCCCGAGAGGAAATTTCCCCTTAAAATAATTGGCCCCCAAAAAATTGTACTGTTTAAATTTTGCATGGATAGTACAAATTGTACTGATTTTAAGCCTTAAATTACCCGCCATAAAATATTCAAAATAAGTTATTACAAATGAATAAGTTACGGCACGGCAAATAGAGTACAAAGTATTGAAGAACTAATAGGATTATGGTAACATTTGGGGGTAGTTTCTTCAAAACTGTGCCGTTAACCGCGGTTTTGTGGGGTAAATGCTTCTTAATTGCAGCGAGTGTCCCCTTAATTGCGGCGTTCTTACCACGCGTAAAAACAAGTAAAGGATGCTAAATGGAAATTAAGGTTTCAGCAAAGCGCTCTAAAATCCTCTTTTGGAGTTCGATTGGGTGTTTTGCGCTCAACTACTTCTGCTGGAATATCTTAAATGCAACGACGTACTTTTCTGCGTCGCTTGCGCAAGAGCTCATCGGGAAGGTCTTAGGGAGAGCCTTTTGTTTGTCTTTTGTGGCAGGCTTAGTCTTCTTCCCGATGGGGGTGTGCCTCTACAAACGTACATGGCGTCTTCCCATAAAGTTCTTCACCTTGACGGGTATGAGCTTCATTATTGCGTTTTTTATGACGGCAGTGTTTCCTGAAAAGGAGGTGTTGGGAGGGACAGAATGGGATAACTCCTTATTGGGGCGCGTCCTTTGGAACTTGAGTACAAGCCTCTTTCTTCAAATGATGGTGCAGTCGCCCATTTTAGCAGTGACGCACTTTTTTACGTTTGAAAAGGGCGCTACTGTCGCTACGCAAAAAAGGTGGAGAAACGCGCTTTTCGATTTTTTAGCACTTGCTATTTGGTTTTAGGTCTGTGCTTGAGCGCTTATTATTTGGATCGGCATTTTTGTTGTTAAAGAAGGTAACTTTTAATTTATTCGTCACCCCAAACAGTACAAAATCATGTAAAACTTGAACTATAGCAGCGCAAATTAAACATTATGCTACCATTATCATGCGAGGTATAGCATTCAATCAGCAAACAAACAAAAGCCCCGTCTGCGATTGGCAGGCGGGGCGTTTGGTTTAAAATTCTCTCAGAGCGTCGTCTATTGACTTACGAGAAATCAAGGGCAATGGTGCCATTGAGGATTGCAATATCCTTCAAGGAGCCACTCAAGCCGATGCCGCGCAACTTTGCGAGTTCAGAAATGGCGACCGTTAAGGTGTTACCATTCACGCTCAAGCCTGGCTTACCAGCGACTGCGCTTGCGAGCTGACCCATTGCTGCGCTAGCCCCTGCTTCACCGCCCATCATTGCCATCGACAACTTTGCGAGCGTGATATCCAGTGCCGCACCATCCTGTGCGGGAGCAAGGCGTAACTGTGCTTCAATCGGCAACGGCATAAAGCCCATTGCGGCCTTACACTTAAAGATCAAGAGCCCATCCTTCAACGTCACTTTAGGGTCTTTCACCTTCTTCAACATTTCACCATGGGTTTCTGCCATCTTAGCAAATGCGGCAGAGAGGCCATTGTTGATATCATCTTCGGTGAGGGTCAATGCAAGTTTACTCAGAATCATAATTCCTCCAAAATTTGAATTGGGATTATAGCAAAAGTTAAAGTCAAACAGATTTCAAAAGGATACTTTTTGCCATTTCAGGCGAGACACCGGCCACTGCAAAACGTTTTAGGCGGGCGGTTTGTCCAGAGAGAAGACTCACCGAGCTCTTCGAGACATCAAGTGCTTCGGCTAAAAAGCGGCGCGCCGCCTCATTTGCCTTACCATCGACTGGCGGTGCGGTCAAGGCAATGTGCAACCACGTCTCTTCTGCGCCCAATACGGAGTTGCGAGAGGCTTTAGGTGTCACCTTTACCGTGATAGCGCATCCGTCTTTCCACGGGCTACACCACATGGAAACCTCCAATATTGGCAATCAGTTCAATCAACATCAAGAAGAGCGCAGGTAGCACACCGCCCGCAGCAGAAAGGACCACGAGAATCAGCACGGGAGTCAAATAGAGAAACCCAATGCGAAACTCTGGCAACGGCCCCCGCAGGAGACGAAAGACGTCGTTAATGAAATACGAGAGGGATTGATTACGTGTGATGACACATAAAATGGCGAATAAAATGAGCGTCGTCGTAAAACTATGCAATTCTGAAAAGACATCCATCACCATCAAACCGACCACGGCAACAAAGCGCAAGCCTGGCGTTAATTCGGAAAGTGAAATCCGCGTGGCGACGTCACCCAACATGCCAGGCTGCGTCTTAAGCATTTCAAAGGGATAACCCACTGTCTCCGCATGCCAATTCAGCATAAAGGCTAACAATGCCATGCCGCCCAATAAGACAACCCACTGAATGCCCGTCTTTAAACGCTCCACAGGAAGCACCGCCAAACGTAACAAGTCACCCGAAAAGCCCGGTAATGTGCGCGAACGATGCCAAAGTTGCAAGACCAATAGCGTGGCTAAAATCATCAAAACGTGACGAAAGAGTTGCAATACTGCAATCAATAACCACTGCTTAAAGGTCACTGCGGGTAATGTGAAGACGGTGAAAATATTAACAGCGAACGCATTCAAATGCATTCGCGAGAGCATCACCGCATCTGCACAGATGGCCAGTACCAACAAAACACCACATAAGGATTTCACGGGCAATGGCATCGCCTGCTTCAACTTCGTCATCAAGCGCGTTAGGAGATTATCCAATGTCGCAGCATAGGGATTGAGCAGTGCATACTGTGCGGGCAACATCATTCGCACGATGACCACCACGCAGAAGAATTGTAAAAAGGAATGAATTAAACTAAAAATCATTAGTCAGCGCCACCATTCTCAAAAATCTTCCCTAACCCAAATAAGGTCAATGTGGGATCAATGGTAATGTTGAGGTCACTTTCTTGTAAGACCCAGTGTGCGTAACCACCAGTAGCGACCACATGTGCTTTACCCCCAAAGGGACGTTGAAGATGAGCGATGAGCTCACGAACAATCCCACGATAGCCCACCTGTGCACCTAAGGCAATCGCTTCTTCGGTTGACTTCCCGACCACGGGGGTCTTCATATCACCGAGTTCCACCTTCGGTAAGAGTGCGGTCTTCTCATGCAAATAGGTCGTCATGAGCGGCAAGCCAGGAGTAATCACGCCACCCACGTAGGCGGGGCGTTCATCAATCACTTCAAAGTTCAATGCCGTCCCGAAGTCAACCACAATTAACGGTGCCCCATAACGAGCCAAACCACCTGCCGCATCCGCTAAACGGTCTGCACCAATGCGTTCAGGCTTGGGATAATCCACCGTAAAGCCCAACGGACTCTCAAAGGTCACAAAGCGTGGCG